>URAL01000016.1 GCA_900545805.1 uncultured Eubacteriales bacterium
AGCATTTCCCTCCGAAGAATTTGTGCCCCGTGGCGGCCGTGGCCTTGCCCTGCTCGATAATGTCGCCGCAGCGGACGCACACAAGGTCGCCGGTATAGCCGCCGTTAACGCACGTCGCGGCCTTTTCATTGCGAAGCTCGGTGCTGTGGCCGAGAGCGAGGATGACAGAGCCTGCTTTGAATACCTTGCCGCAGACGGTGCAGACCTCATCGCCGGTGTAGCCGCCCTTGAGACAGCCGGCCTTTTTCTCGTTTTTGAGCTCAGGCTTGTGCTCAAGCGCGCTGACGTAGTTCTTTTTGTAGCTCTCTCCGCAGGCGCAGGTATAGGTGGTAAAGCCCTCGGAGATGCAGGTCGGGGCGGTCACTGTCTGCTTAAAGTCATGCTTATGATCCTCAAGCACGCCGCAGCGGACGCATATGCCGCCCTGATAGCTGTGGCCGAGCATTTTCGTATAGCTGTCGGTTTTTGTATCGCCGCAGGAGCATTTGTGAACGGCATAGCCGTTTGCGGTGCAGGTCGGCGCAGTGACTGTATCGACATAGCTGTGCGTGTGATTGGGGAAGTTTTTTGTCGCCGAATCGAGCGCATCATTTTTGCCCGCTATCGTCACTTTGCCCCACTCGTCGTCTTTTCCGAGGAACGTAACGTTCTTCAGAGCCGTACAGCCGTCAAACGCCGCCTCTTTGATGGCGGTCACGCTCGCCGGTATGCTGACGCTTTCAAGCGCCGCGCAGCCGGAAAACGCGTTTTTCGGGATAACTGTGACCTCGCCGGGTATTTTGACCTCCTTGAGAGCTGCGCAGCCTGAGAATACTCCCTCACCGAGCGTCTTGACGCTGTCGGGGATACTTATCGCCTCAAGTGCGGAGCAGCCCGAGAAAAGGCTCTTTTTTAATTCCTTCAAGCCTTTGGGCAGAACGACGCTTTTGAGCTTTGAGCAATTTGAAAACGCGCCCTCCCCAACAGCGTTCACGGCATCGGACATGCTCACGCTCTCGACTCCTGACGCGGTAAATGCCGATTTTTCTATCTCCGTCACCGTTTCGGGAACGGTATACGCGCCCGTTTTTCCGACCGGGCAGCTTATGAGCCGCGTTTTGCCTGCGTTAAACAGCACCCCGTCGGCGGAGGCATACGCCTCGTTCCCGTCCTCGACCGCAAACGCCTCAAGCGCGGTGCAGCCTGAAAAAGCATTGAGGTCGAGCTTCTTCACCGTATCGGAAATGCTGACTTTTTTGAGCGCCGTGCAGCCCATGAACGCACCGCTTCCTACGCCCGTAACGCCGCTTTTTATAACGACCTCGATAATTATGTCACTGTGTTTCTTCCAGGGCACTGACGTGCCGTCGTTTGCAAGCTCCGGCAGCTCGCCGCTGCCGCTTATAGTCAAGGCTCCGCTGCGCGCAAGCGACCAGGAAAGGCCGGAGATCGTCCCCTCGGCAAGCACATCGGAAAGCTTTGCGCCGCAGACCTTGCAGGCACCGTCGCCCTTATCCTCGTGCGCGGCCTTGTCGCTCACCTTGCCGCACCAGCTGCACTCGTGCCAGTGCTCGCCGCCGTTGCTGAGCCATGCCGAGCCTTTATCGCAGGTGTGCCGGATCTTCTCTATGTCTATGCCGGAGGTCTCTCCGCCTATCGCCGTCCAGCGCTCCTTTGTGCCGTCAAATATCACGCTTTCTATATTCGTGCCTTTAAAAGCGCTTTCGCCTATGCGCTCCACGCCTGTGGGTATCTTAAGCTCCTCGACCGCGGCGCAGGATGCAAAGGCCTCTTTGCCGATGGTCTTAACGCCGTCGGGAATGCTTATGACCGCAAGTGCTTTGCATCCCTTAAACGCATTTTCGCCGATGGCGGTAACGCTCTGAGGTATATTCACCTCCGTCAGACCGGCGCAGTCTTCAAACAGACTGTCGGACAGCTCCGTGAGTTTTTGAGGCAGTGTTGCCTTTTCCAAACCAATGCAGCGGCAAAAAGCGCCGCTTCCGATACTTTTAACGCTGTCCGGGATTTTGATCTCGCTAAAGCATTCACTTTGGGCAAAGGCGTACACTCCGATGCGCTCAAGCCCTTCGGGGAGCTCAATTGTGGCTGCAGTGTAAGAAGAAAAGGCGTACTCGCCAATGCCGGTTACGCCTTTCTCTACGCTGACTGTTTCCATATAACATTCAGCCCATGGCGCCGGAGCTTCCTCGCTGTAATCAGCCATATCTCCCTGTCCGCTGATCGTCAGCACGCTGTTTTCTTCGTCCAGCGCCCATGTTAAATTGTCCCCCTTGCTGCCGCAGGTGCCGGACGCAGCAGCTTCTGCCAATGACTCAAGCGGTATAAGCGTCAGGGTCATCAGCAGCACGAGCATTAAGCTTAATACTCTCTTTTTCATCGTTTCCTCCCGAAATATCTACATTTGGATCTGCCGAGGTATATTCTACAAAAGTCCCGTTTTTATGTAAATACATCGCGAGTTATTTTAGTTATTTTACCAAAATCAGAGGGGTAAATTTGTACACTTTATCTAATTATCGGCAATGTGCTTTATTTATCTGTCCGGCAGCGCTCGACAAGGATCTCGACAAAGCCCTCGCGCAGCCTGCACAGCCTTGAAAACTGCTCACAGACGTTATAGTTCATCGCGCAGTTGAGCCAGTCAATGATCTGCCCGAAGCACTCGCACTTGTAAAAGCGCACGAGTATCTCGCGGCTTTCGGGGTCGGCCTGAATGTCGCCGAACACCGTGTGCAGGTAGTTTTCAACGACGCTGCCGCAGACCTTCATGAGGTACAGCTCGTATACGCTGCGGTTTGAAGAGTTATATATATTCAGCACGATGCGCTTATGCTCAAGCGCGAAGGCCGCCATTTTCTCAAGGCAGGCCTCCAGAGAGTGGTAGTCGGCGTATTCGCTGATTATCCTCTCGGCCGTGTCGATGACTATTTCCTCGACGAGGCAGGGTATGTCGTCATAGTGATAATATATGGTGTTTCGGTTAAAGCCGCAGCCCTCGGCAATATCGCGGACGCTGATCTGATTTATGGGCTTTTCGTTCAGAAGCTCCAAAAAGCTCTTCTTGATGGCGGCCTTCGTGAGATCGCTTTTTGCTTTGTATGGCATTTCGCACCTCCGCACAAGTTTTTATACTTTATTATATAACACATAAAGCCCTTGACAGTCAATTGACCAAACTGACGAAGCAACGGTTTCCCGGTTTCTCCGACACCCTCGAACCGGGCCGGCGCAATATTTGCATCGCAAATATCGGTAACATCAGAATTCCGGTTTTGTCAGAGCCTTCGATACCGGGCGCCTGCAATTTATGTATCGGTTTAGCCTTTATGCGCAATTGAAAGAAAGTTGTCAATGTTTTTTGAGTGGAAATTGTTGAATCTGCGGCGCGGCGGTGATACAATATTGCTGCAAATCAAGCGCAATTTCAAGCGTTCAGCGGTGATATCGCGCCCGAACTGTTGCATTTTTAATGCAATTGTGCCGGTCAAAAATCGATTTTGTCTCGCAAATCGCGCATTAAATTTATTTTTGAAAAGGGAGATAATATGATGAAATTTTCAAGCAAGATCGAAAAATGCGGCCTTTCCCCGATGAGAAAGTTCGCGCCCTACGCGGCCGAGGCGGTCAAAAAAGGTAAAAAGGTGTATCATCTGAACATCGGACAGCCCGATATCGCAACTCCCGAGGCATATTTTGAGGCGGTCAGGAGCTTCTCGCAGCCCGTTCTGGCCTATGCCCCGTCCGACGGCGTTCCCGAGATGATAAGCGCGATTGTCGATTACTACGGCAAGATCGACGCGCCGATAACCGACAAGCAGGTGCTCATCACGACCGGCGGCTCGGAGGCCTTGCAGATCGTGCTGTCGTGCATCCTCGACGAGGGCGATGAGATTATAATCCCCGAACCGTTCTACCCCAACTATTCAACCTTCGTGACGCTCACCGGCGCAACGATCCGTCCCGTTACCACCAAGCCCGAGGAGGGCTATAAGTTCGCCGTCCGCGAGCGCATCGAGGCCTGCATAAATGAGCATACCCGCGCAATACTGTTCACAAACCCCGGCAACCCGACCGGCACCATCCTCACTGAGGAGGAGCTCAGGCTCATGGCCGATATCGCCAGAGAGCACGATCTGTTCATCATAGGCGACGAGGTCTACCGTGAATTCGTCTACGGCGGCGAGAAGCTCATGAGCCTTCTTCAGCTCGAGGGCTATGAGGACAATGTCGTCGTCATCGACTCGGTATCCAAGCGTTTTTCCGCCTGCGGCGCGCGCATCGGCTGCGTGATAACGAGAAATCAGGAGCTTTACAACAACGCCATGAAGTGGTGCCAGGGCCGTCTGTGCGCATCGACAATCGACCAGGTCGCGTCGGCAGCGCTGTACACCGTAGGTCCCGACTACTTTGACGCCGTGCGCAAGGAATACTGCGCCCGCAAGGACGCGCTCGTCGATGGGCTCAAGAAGATCCCCGGCGTTGTATATTCCGAGCCCAAGGGCGCATTCTACGTCATGGCCGCGCTGCCCGTAGACGATGCGGAGAAGTTCCAGATCTGGATGCTCGAGGAGTTTGACGATAACGGCGACACGCTTATGTTCACCCCGGCCGAGAGCTTCTACAAAACTCCGCACACCGGCGTGAACGAGATCCGCATGGCCTACGTTATAAACAAGGCCGATATCACCCGCTGCATGGAGCTTCTCAAAAAAGGCATCGAGGCTTATTCAAAGGCGAATAAAGACTGAGCCGATGCCGTAAAAATGCCTGAGCTGTCAGACTTTTTGCACATGCTGAAAAGAGAGCGCAGATTTAAATCTGCTCTCTCTTTTTTTCTTGTTTTCTTGCATTTGCTTGCATATCGTCCGTGCGCCTTGGAAAAATCAATGCGCCTCCGAAAAGCCGCCGTCGGAGCAGAGAACCTGTCCGGTTATGAACGAGGCGCTGTCCGAGGCCAGAAATGCCACGGCCTCGGCGATATCCTCGGGTCTTCCCAGCCTGCCGAGGGGCGTATCTCCGGCGAGCATGTCCAGCGTCTCGCGGCCGAGCACCTGCACCATATCGGTGTCGATAACGCCGGGCGCAACGCAGTTTACGCGGATGTGCGACGGCGCAAGCTCCATTGCCAGGGAGCGCGTCAGACCTATTATGGCGTGCTTGGTTGCCGAATATGCTGCCTCGCAGGACGCTCCGTGCAGTCCCCATATTGAGGAGATGTTCACGATGCAGCCCGAATGCTCCCTGAGCATACTCGGCAGCACCTCCTGAACGGTGTTGAACGCGCCGTTGAGATTTACGTCAAATATCCTGCGCCAGTATTCCTCGCTGATATCCTGAAACAGGCTCTGGCGCGCAATGCCTGCGTTGTTGACAAGCAGCGTCACCTCGCCGAAGCGGTTTTTAACGGCCTCGACCATTTCATGCACGGCCCTGCGGTCGGCAACGTCGGCGCAATGCGTCATAGCCTCGCAGCCCTCCGCAAGGAGCTTTTGACAAAGCTCCTCTGCCTTATCCTGACGTTCGATGTAGTTTATACAAACGGCGTAGCCCCGGTGTGCGAGCGCATCGGCGCAGGCTCTGCCAATGCCGCGCGAGGAGCCCGTTATTAGCGCGACTTTTTTCACTTTGCTTCCTCACTTACTTCAAACTGACTGGTGTACAGCTCCTTATACAGGCCGCCCTTTTCGAGGAGCTCGGCGTGCGTACCGCTTTCGATGACGTCGCCCTTATCCATGACGAGGATGAGGTCCGCATCGCGGATGGTGGAGAGCCTGTGGGCTATGACGAAGCTCGTTCTGCCTCTTGTCAGGCGATCCATCGCGTTCTGAACGAGCACCTCGGTGCGCGTATCAACCGAGCTCGTGGCCTCGTCGAGTATTATCATCGGTGCATTTTCGACCATTGCTCGCGCAATGGTCAGAAGCTGGCGCTGACCTGCCGAGAGGCTGCTGCGGTCGTTGAGCTGCGTATCGTAGCCGTCGGGCAGGGTTCGGATGTAGTGATCCATGTCGACGAGCCTGCAGGCGGCCTCGATCTGCTCGTCGGTAACGCCCTCCTTGCCGTAGGCGATGTTTTCACGGTATGTTCCGTCGAACAGCCAGGTGTCCTGCAGAACCATGCCGAACATGGCGTGGACGTCACGGCGGCGCATCTCGGAAACGGGAACGCCGTCTATTTTTATCTGTCCGCTCCACAGCTCGTAAAAGCGCATGAGGAGGTTTACCATCGTGGTCTTGCCCGCACCCGTGTAGCCGACTATTGCGACCTTCTGGCCGGGGTCTATCTCGGCGGAGAAGTCGTTTATGATTGGCTTATCCGCGTCGTATCCGAAGCGGACATGCTCAAATTCGACCTTGCCGCGGACATGGTCGATATGCTCGGTGCAGCCGCTGTCGTCGGGCATTTCCTCCTCACCGAGGAAGCCGAATACACGCTCGCCGGCAGCTCCGGCGGACATGAGGCTGCTCACGGCCTGGGATATCTGGCTCAGGGGGTTGGTGAAAAGCTTTACATAGCTTATAAACGCAATGACCGTGCCGAAGCGGATGCTCCCGTCCATCGTGAGCGCCGCGCCCACGACGCAGACGGCGACATAGCCGAAGCTGCCGATAAAGCCCATGAGCGGCATTAGAAGTCCGCTGAAAAACTGCGACTTCCACGCGCTGTTGTAGAGATTATCGTTTATGCGGTCAAACTCGGCCTTCGACTGCCCGATAGCGCCGTAGGCTCTTACGATATTGTGCCCCGAGTACATCTCCTCGACGTGGCCGTTCATATCGCCGAGATTCTGCTGCTGACGGCGGAAGTATTTGCGTGAGCGTGCAACGATTAAGAACATCAGCACAAAGCCGAGTATCGACGAGCCGATGGCAGTCAGCGCCAGGCGGCCGCTGGTGGCAAACATTATTACGGTTACGCCGGCAAACTGAACGACGGCCTGCACGAGCGTCGTTATGCTGGAGTTCAGCGCCGAGGATATCGTGTCGACGTCGTTTGTGATGCGGCTGAGAACATCGCCGACGGTGGTCTTGTCGAAGAACCTCAGCGGCAGTCTGTTTATCTTTTTGCTTATGCTCGTGCGCATGCTCCACGCAAGATTCTGCATGACGCTTATCATGATGTAGCTTGCCGCGCAGGTGACGAGATTTGCGCTTATATAGATAGCGAGAATTATAAGTATGGACTTTATGATAAGGTCCATATCTATGCCCGTTTTAAGCCCGTCGCTTATGCTGTTTGTGAGGTCTGCGAGCTTATCGGGCGCGATTATCGTCAAAAACGTTCCGACAAGGCTGAATATGAGCGAAATTACGATGGGCTTGTACCACGGCTTCAGATACCGCAGAAGCTCGAGCATTGAGCTTTTTATGTTTTTGGGCTTTTCATCGGAGCCTCTTCCCGGTGGTCCGTGTCTCATATGGCAAGTTCCTCCTCCGAAAGCTGGCTGAGAGCTATCTGACGGTAGACCTCACAGGACTTGAGAAGCTCGCGGTGAGTTCCCATGCCGACGACGTGTCCCTCGTCGAGAACGACGATCCTGTCGGCGGACATAATCGTGCCGATGCGCTGGGCGACGATGAGCTTTGTCTGTCCCGCGGTGCGTGCCTTGAGCGCATCTCGAAGCTCGCGGTCCGTTTTGAAATCAAGTGCGGAGAAGGTATCGTCGAAAATGAGGATCTCCGCATCGCGGCACAGTGCTCGTGCGATGGAAAGGCGCTGCTTCTGGCCGCCGGAGAAGTTCGTGCCTCCGCGGGCCATGTGCGCTTTTTCCTTATCCTCAAGCTCGGAAACGAAGCCGGCCGAGTGCGATATCTCAAGCGCCTCGTTAAGCCTGCTCTTGTCGGCATTGCTGCCGAAGGCGACGTTATCCTCTATCGTTCCCGTGAACATAACGGCCTTCTGCGAGACATAGCCTATCCTGGCGTATAGCGCCTCGAGCTCGTAGTCCTTGACGTTCACGCCGTCTACGAGCACCTCGCCCTCGCTTGCGTCATAAAATCTCGGAATAAGGTTCATGAGTGTTGTTTTGCCAGAGCCAGTCGAACCGATAAACGCGACGGTCTCGCCCTTGTCGGCCTTGAAGCTCACATTGCTCAGGACGCTTCCGCTGCCGCCGGGATAGGTGAAGCTCACGTTTTTAAACTCGACCGTGCCGCTTATATCACCGGAATCGGTCACCGTGCCGCTCACTACCTTCGGCTGTGCTGCAAGCACCTCGCTTATACGCTTTGCCGCCTCAAGCGCACGCGGTGCAATGATTATGACCATAACGATCATGATAAAGCTCATAATGACCTGCATGGCGTAGGACATGAAAACAATCATATCCGCAAAGATATCCACGCGTGCGGCAATACCGGTCGCTCCGCCTGCCGCGACCGAGCTTATGAGCACCGCGCCTATCCAGTAGATCGACATGTTAAGGCAGTTCATGACAAGCCCCATGAACGGGCTCAAAAGCGTCATGGTGCGGTTTGCGTACAGCGAGTTTTCAAGAAGCTCGGTGTTTACGTTTTCAAATTTCTTTTCCTGATATGCCTCGGCGTTATATGCGCGCACAACGCGAATGCCCGTGAGGTTTTCACGCGCCGACTGGTTGAGCGAGTCCTGCAGCCACTGGATGCGCTTGAACCTCGGGAATGTGCGCACAATGGCAATGCTCAATATCGCAACAAGCAGCACGACCGCGATGCCCGTCGCCAGCGACCACTGCCATGCCTTGCCGGCGATCTTCATGATCGCCCAGACGGCCATGAGCGGAGCTTTGACAACTACCTGAAGCGACATGACGACCATCATCTGCACCTGCGATACATCGTTTGTCGAACGGGTGATAAGGCTCGCGGTTGAAAATGAGTTTATTTCCTCGAGAGTGAAGCTCTCGACCTTGTAGAACATTTCCTTTCTCAGACGCTTTGAAAAATTCGCCGCGATGCGCGAGGCAAAAAAGCACACCGCAACAGACGAAACGAGGCTTCCGAACGCGCACAGCAGCATCATTCCGCCGGCACTCCAGACCTCGCCGATTGCGCTGCCGGGAGTTTCGATAAGCGTCGTTATCCGGGACATATAGTCGGGTATCATAAGATCGAGCACGACCTGAACGAACACGAACACAAGGCTGAACAGGCAAAACAGCCATTCCTTCGCGCTCAGATACCTGAACAGCTTCAGAAGTTTCAGCATTTAGCGGCAGAGCCCTCCTTTTCTTTTTCCTCCGCGAGCTTCCTCTCTATCATTTCCTGAGCAAGCTGCGCTGTGTCCTTTGTTTTATGCTCCCTGACGTATTCGGCATCGATAACGCCGAGGACATCTATGTATATATTCGTTTTTTTAAGCGGGAAATTGTGCGCGACCTTGTCTGTATTCCGAAGCGCGACGACAACGACGGGCACATCCGCCCTCTGAGCGATCTTGAACGAGCCCGCGTGGAAGGGCAGCATGTTCTCCTGCTTGCTGCGCGTGCCCTCCGGATAAATGACTACCGAGCAGTAGTCCTTGTTTATATACTCGGTCGCTGCCTTCACGGTCTTGAGCGCCTCGCGGTTATTCTCCCTGTCCAGAGGCAGGCAGCCGCACTTGTGCATGACCTTGCCGATGATGGGGATCTTGAGATTGCTGGGCTTTGAAATGAACGTCAGCTCCTCCTTGGGCATCCTGTTGACCATGACGACGGGATCGGCCAGCGAGCGGTGGTTTGAGACCATGAGATAGCGCGTATCCTTCGGGATGAGCTCTGCTCCGCTTATCGAAACATCCGCACGCGCATAGAAAACCAGAAGATCCGCAACCGCGTGCAGATGCCAAAGCCAGAACTTCGACGGCTTTTCCTGCGGCTTATCTTTATTAATGAAAAGCTCTGTAGCCAAAAGCATGGCTACGGCGTATGCCAGATGCGCTCCGAAGAAATATTCGACAAAGCGCAGCAGCAGCTCGCCCGTGACCTTCAGTGCGCCTCCGGACGCGCCTGATATCAGTGTGTGCAGCGCACTTCCTCCGGCTCCGATAGCGGCAAATATCTTAAGAAGCATATAAAAGTCTCCCGGTTCAAACAGAATAGTATAGCATTATTTTATTCTACCACGACTTCGCAATTTTCCAACAACAATTTTTTGAACAATTTAATAATTTTTAATCATTTCGGTTTTTATCTATAGCTCTGAAAAAGACATTTTTCGAGTTTTCTTAAAACTATGTCTAAAACCGGGCTGCCTTTGTGATATAAATATCAGTGTTTTGACCTCACCCAGTGCATTTTTGTGTGTTTTGCACACCTTAAGCGCAAATTTTCCTTATCTTTCGTAGAAACTGATAAATTTGTTGAATTTGAACGAAAGCGGCTTATTTTAAAATTGATTTTTGACCTACAATAGTATAAAATACATAAACGAGTTGTTAACGACATTTAAACAGCAAAATCGTTGCAGCTCTTGCTCAAATCCGTAATTAATTTAATAGGAGTGAAATTTATGGAATCCCTTAAGTTCCTGGCACCTGCTCTTGCAGTTGTCGCTCTGCTGTTTGCCTTCTACAAGATAGCATTCGTCTCCAAGCAGGACGCAGGTACCGACCGCATGAAGGAGATCGCGGCCGCAATAAATGACGGCGCAAAGGCCTTCCTTTTTGCGGAGTACAGGATCCTCGCGATCTTCGTCGTAGTTCTGTTTATAGCCATCGGCCTCGGCCTCGGCAGCTGGATCACCGCGCTGTGCTTCCTGTTCGGCGCTCTGTTTTCCATCCTCGCAGGCTACATCGGTATGAACGTTGCAACCAAGGCCAACGTCCGAACCGCGAACGCCGCACGTGAAAGCGGCATGAACAAGGCTCTGTCGATCGCCTTCTCCGGCGGCTCGGTCATGGGCATGTGCGTTGTCGGTCTCGGTCTTCTCGGCGCATCCGTTCTGTTCCTCATCTTCAATGACACCAACGTTCTGTTCGGTTTCTCCCTCGGTGCAAGCTCGATCGCTCTGTTTGCACGTGTCGGCGGCGGCATTTACACCAAGGCCGCTGACGTCGGCGCAGACCTCGTCGGAAAGGTCGAGGCCGGTATCCCCGAGGACGACCCCCGCAACCCCGCTGTTATCGCAGATAACGTCGGCGACAACGTCGGCGACGTCGCGGGTATGGGCGCAGACCTCTTTGAGAGCTATGTCGGCGCTATCATCTCCGCAATGACTCTCGGCGCAGTCGTCGTCGCTCAGTTCGGCGATCTGTCCGTTATCTTCCCGCTGGTCATCGCGGCATGCGGCATTCTTGCTTCCGTTATCGCAACCTTCTTCGTGCGCGGCAAGGAAGGCGCAAACCCCCACAAGGCGCTCAAGATGGGCTCTTACGTTTCCGCTCTTCTCGTCGTCATCGCATCCGTCATCTTCAGCAAGCTCATGCTGGGCAGTTACGGTCCCGCTATTGCTATCGTTTCCGGCCTCGTCGTCGGCCTCGTTATCGGTATTGTAACCGAGGTCTATACCTCCGGCGATTACAAGTTCGTTAAGAAGATCGCCCAGCAGTCCGAGACGGGCTCGGCTACCACCATCATCTCCGGCACCGCAGTCGGCATGATGTCCACCTGGGTACCCGTCATCCTCATCTGCGTAGGCATTCTCCTTGCATATATGTTTGCCGGCCTTTACGGTATCGCTCTCGCGGCAGTCGGCATGCTCTCCACCACCGGCATCACCGTCGCCGTTGACGCTTACGGTCCTATCGCCGACAACGCCGGCGGCATCGCGGAGATGAGCGGCCTTGACCACTCCGTGCGCGAGATCACCGACAAGCTCGACGCAGTCGGCAACACCACCGCGGCAATGGGCAAGGGCTTCGCAATAGGCTCGGCCGCTCTGACCGCACTTGCTCTGTTCGTATCCTTCACCCAGGCCACCGGTCTGGATGCTTCCGAGGTTGCTCTGACCAGCCCCACTGTCGTTATCGGTCTGCTCATCGGCGGCATGCTCCCCTTCGTATTCTCGGCAATGACCATGGATTCCGTTTCCAAGGCGGCTTACAGCATGATCGAAGAGGTTCGCCGTCAGTTCCATGAGATCCCCGGCATCATGGAAGGCAAGGCAAAGCCCGACTACAAGACCTGCGTTGCCATCTCCACCACTGCGGCGCTTAAGGAAATGCTCGTTCCCGGCATTATGGCAGTCGTCGCTCCTCTGGCAGTCGGCCTTATTCTCGGCTCGACCGCTCTTGCAGGTCTGCTGGCAGGCTCCCTCGTTTCCGGCGTCATGATGGCAATGTTCATGTCCAACGCCGGCGGCGCATGGGATAACGCTAAGAAGTACATCGAGGAAGGCCACCACGGCGGCAAGGGCTCGGATGCCCACAAGGCGGCCGTCGTAGGCGACACCGTGGGCGACCCGTTCAAGGACACCTCCGGCCCGTCGATCAACATCCTCATCAAGCTCATGACCGTCGTTTCCACCGTTTTCGCGGCTATCTTCACCGCAAACGGCCTGTTCTGATCAAAAACATACCGCACCCCCGAGGCAGACGCCCCGGGGGTGTTTTTACACTTTAATCATACTTTATTAACAAAGAAGCGGTCATTTTGTGGCATAATAGGTGCTGTCCGTAACATGGATGCAGCCTCAGCTTGACATCGGGTGTATAATGTTATGGTAACTAAACCACAGTATTGGAGATCATTATGCTGAAGAAAAAAATGAAAAAGTTTTTTGCTTTTGCGATGGCTCTGGTCATGACGATGAGCGTTATGCTCTCTTGCATGTCCGTTTCGGCTTTCGCCGTGACGCAGTCGGAGATAGACGCGCTGAAGTCGCAGAAGTCGCAGCTTGCCAGTCAGAAGAGCAGTCTGCAATCGACGATCAATTCTCTTCAGGGGCAGCAGAATGACCAGATAGCGCTCAAAAACGCGCTGGATGAGAAAAACGCCATCACCGTAAAGCAGATACTCAATCTTAATGAGCAGATCGAGCTTCACACTCAGCTTATCGAGCAGAAGACCAAGGAGGTCGACGAGGCTCAGAAGGTCGCGGATGCTCAGCTTGAAAAGTATAAGGTTCGCGTCCGTGCGATGGAGGAGTCGGGCAGATACAATTATTTTGAGGTTCTGTTCGGCGCAAGCAGCATCGGCGAATTCCTCAGCCTTATCGACGATATCGGCGATATCATGAGAAGCGACAAGGAGCTCGAGGATGCCTACCGCCAGTCGGTCGCAGATCTCAAGGCCGTCAAGGCCGAGTATGAGCAGGCCAAGGCCGAGATGGAAAGCAGCAAGACAGAGCTTGAGTCCCTCAAGGCTCAGCAGGAAAAGGATATCGCCGAGGCCACCGCGGTCATCGCGTCCCTGCAGGGCGATATCAGCTCCAACTCCTCGCTTTTAAGCCAGCTGTCCGCTCAGGAAAAGGCTCTCAACGCCGACATTCAGCAGAAGGTCGCCGAGCTCAACCGCCAGCAGCAACAGCAGCAACAGCCGGGCAACACAGGCAATACGGGCAGCACCGTCGGCACCGGAAACCTTGTATGGCCGAGCTACTGCACCTACATAACGAGCCGTCAGGGTCCTCGCGTCCACCCCGTAACGGGCGAATATAAAAACCACGGCGGCACCGACATCGCCGCAAGCTACGGCAGCGCGATCTACGCGGCAGACTCCGGCACGGTCGTGCGCTCGGCCGACGGCTGGAACGGCGGCTGGGGCAACTACGTCATGATCAACCACGGCAACGGCATGCAGACGCTTTACGCGCATATGTCCTCCCGTGCGGTCTCCGTCGGCCAGACCGTCTCCCGCGGCCAGACAATCGGCTATGTCGGCTCGACCGGCATGTCCACCGGCCCGCACCTTCATTTTGAGATGTACATAAACGGCTCGAGGGTCGATCCTCAGACCCGCTACCCCGGTGTGAGCTTCAGCTACTCCGGCAGCGCATGATCCGAGCCTGAAAATATGCATTGAAAAATCCCGTATCGAACGATACGGGATTTTTTCGTTCACGCAATCACGGATGAGGCTTGCCCTCTCGGTAGGCCGCCATGATATCGCGGAACACCTCGCCGTTGGAGGGAGGCGTCCAGGTTATCGCGTTGGCTCCGGCCGCGATGGTCTTCATGATGCTCTCATCTGTCGGGCCGCCTGTTGCGATTACCGGTACGTCGGGGTGTGCATCCTTTATCCTGCGCACGAGCTCCGGCGTATCGGCTGCCGCGGAAACGTTAAAAATGTCCGCTCCGGCCTTGAGTCTTGCCTCAAAGTCGGTCTCCTTTCGTGCGACGGTCACGACGACGGGGATATCGACCGTGTGCCGCACGAGCGAGAGCACCTCGTTCGAGGTCGGGTCATTGAGCACGACACCGGTCGCGCCCTGCATCTCGGCAAACATGGCGAGGTTTATCGCCCTCTGCCCCTGCGTGAGTCCGCCTCCGACGCCGGAGAACACCGGGATATCCGCCGCCATGAGCAGCGCCTGGGTTATCACCGGCTGCGGCGTAAAGGGATACACCGCCATTATGGCATCTGCGTTTACGTTTCTGATGATGCTCAGATCGGTTGAAAATACGAGCGATTTGATTCGCTTTCCGAAAACGATTATGCCGCTGCATTTATATATGCACTCGGGCACGCGAAGTGCAAATTTACGCAGTGTACCGTCCACTCTGTTGGGCAATCTTTTCTCAATAGATACTTCATCATGCATAATTTTCACCCTCCAATATTCTTTTAAATGCCTCGACTCCGACGAGCAGCACGTCCTCATCAAAATCGAACCTGCTGCTGTGCAGCGGCGCGCCCCCTCTGCCGCCGTTTATGCCGAGGAACATAAACATACCTTCGACCTTCTGCTGATATTCGGCAAAATCCTCCGCCGCCATGACGGGCTCGACGAGCACGACGTCGTCCATCGAGTCGAGCACTGTGTAAAACTTCTCGACCATCGGACGTGGATTGGCGACGTAGGGATAGTGAACTATGGTTTCCATTGAAATGCCCGCGCCGGTCGCCATCTCGAGACCCTTTAAAAGCGCGATTATCTGGCGCATCAGCTTATTGTACAGGTCGTTGCTGAAAACGCGCAGGGTGCCGCTCATGGTGACCTCCTCGGCGATGACGTTGTGCGACGTGCCGCCGACTATCTTGCCGAGGGTCAGAAGCGCGTCCTGATGCGGGTCAACATCGCGTGTTATTACCGACTGGATCATCGTTATGAGCTCGGCCGCGACGACGATGGCGTCAATGCCCATCTGCGGCGTGGACGCGTGCGCACTTTTGCCGTGCACCTTAATCTCAAAATCGCTCGTCTGTGCCATGAGGTTTGACCAGCGTATGCCTATCTTTCCCTTTGGCACGGTCGGCCACAGATGCAGACCGTAAATACGGTCGATCTTGGGGTTTTCCAGCACTCCCTCGTCTATCATTTTGCGAGCGCCGCCCCAGCCCTCCTCGCCGGGCTGGAATATCAGAACAACACTGCATTTGAGCCTTTCGCGGTTTAATGATATCCACCTTGCCAGCAGCAGGAGGATGGTCATATGTCCGTCGTGGCCGCAGCCGTGCATTACGCCTTTATTGCGCGAGCGGAAGCGGAAGCGGTTCTCCTCCGTGTTTTTCATGCCGTCCATATCGGCGCGGAAGGCTATCGTGCGGTCTGCGCCCTCGGCATAGTACACCGCCTTGAAGCCGGCTCCGGCGAGCACCCTCAGCTCGTCCGGCTGCGTCTGCTCTATAAGCGGTTTTATGTATTCATGCGTCTGATGAAGCTCAAAGCCGATCTCGGGTATTCTGTGCAGATCTCTTCTGATCTTCACGCAGTCGTCCTTCATATTGAGTATCTGTTCGCTTATCTGCATTAATCCTTTTTCTCCGTAGCAATCAAAATCTTATATCCCTCGTTTTTGACGCGCACATCGCGCTTTTCCCTTAAAAGCCTGTATGCGATATACACATCGCCTGCGGCGCCGGCGAGGATGACCGCGAATACCACATAGCACTGCCAGAACAGCTTATCGGGCAGAACGAGCATTAAAACTATCATCAGAAGGCACTCGGCAGCAGCCGGTGCGAGGCTCATGATGATGTAGCCGCGCTTATCCAGCCAGCATTTGTATTCTATCCTTGCGCTCATCCTGTCACGCACGACGCGCGCGGGCTTGGAGGTCACCATGCCGAGGACGAAGCACTTTAAATATTCCTGCCCGGCAAGGAGTACGGCAATAGCGAGCATGATGAGGATAAATCTTCCCAGCAGCGCAAAAAAGCCCGACGCATCGAACAGTAGGCTTATGTTTTTCATAAGGCAGCCGAGCACAATGATAGCGGCAGCGGCAATACCCGCCGCGGCATAAAGCTCTGTCCTGAGCCTTTTGTCGCTGTCGAGGTCGACGTTTTCCGTCTCAAAGCCCGCGGGCAGCTTGTTTTCATACGTCATAGCGTCACCGCATTTCCGGGAGAGGAATGCTCTTATCAAGCAGCACCTTGCCAAAGCACATGAGCGTTATCCCGGAGCTTGCCAAGACGGTTACATCGGCGTCGCTTCTGTCGCGGTTTGCCGAGAACAGGTAGACGTTGCCGCTGTAATCCTGGCAATACTGCTTGCACTTCATGTCTCCGTCTACGAAAAACAGCCCGACGTCGCCGTCGTGGATGATGGCTCCGCGCTTGCACAGGGCAACATCCCCGTCGTGTATATACGGCTCCATGCTGTCGCCGTCTATACGCACGGCAAAGTCGGCCTCACTGTTTTTATCGACTGTGTAGTCCTCGTAATCGTCGCCGAGGGCAGGAGACGCATATCCGGCGGCCGCCGGAGTGAGGTAAAGAGGTATGATCCTGCTCTCCTTCGGCTGCTGCGCCGAGGCTTCCTCACGGTGCCTGAGCTCATGGTCGATGACCATATCGACGAGCTCCTTTCCGCTGTCGGACAGTCTCCTGTATTTCCCGATAAACTGCCACTCGCGCAGATCGGGCATCTTCGGCAGCACGGCGTCCTCGCACAGGCGCTCGACCGGAACGTCGAGCTGCTTGCATATATGCATCATCATGTCGAAATCGACCTTCTGATTATCGCGCTTTACCATGCTGTAAAGCGTCTGTGCGGAAACATTCAGCCTTCGGGCAAGCTCGCTTATGCTTATTCCCTGCTCCTGAAGTATCTCCTTGAGCATCGAGCCTCTCAAGCGGCACACCTCCTACTTTAATCTTTATTATAGCATAACATCCAATAAAGATTATGTCAAGGAATAAGGTATTTTATTATAATTATGTGTATGCGGATTTGACAGCAGGCGCATAATTGCGTATCATTTTATATACTGACATTTCATCTTGGAGGCCACGCAATGAAGCATAAGGATATTCACCGGCGCGGCAAAGCGCGTATAGAGCTTGAGCGTGAGCTGCTGCCGCTTATCATAGCTCTTGCGCTGTTTATCGCTGCCTCGGCGGTCAGCGCGGCATACGTTAATCTTCCGAATTGGCTGACGGTCGTTATGGGCGTCGTTCCGCCCGTCGCGGCGTCATTTGCTCCGCTGCGCAAGGCTGTCGAAAAGCTTATCGGCGGCAAGGTTCTGTCATATGACCTGCTCATCGTGCTCGCCTGCATCGGGACAGGCTGCATGCGCAACTTCACCGAGGCGTTTTTCGTTCTCGTCGCCTTCGACCTCGGCAGCTGCTTTGAGCTCATTTTCGCTGAAAAAAACCGCAAGCGCACGCCGTATCTGGCCTATCTTCGTCCCGAATACGTCGCCGTCGAGCTGGACGGCAAAATGAATATGGTTGATCCGAGCCGCATCCGCCCCGGAACAGTAATGACCGTCGGCAAAAACGAGATTATTCCTCTTGACGGCATAATCGTCGACGGCAGCAGCTCAATTGATGCCTCGGCCTACACCGGTGAGCGCGAGAGCATTGATGTCGGTGTCGGCAATGAGGTCGTCTCAGGCTGCGTAAACCGCGGCTCACAGCTGAAAATACGCGTCACGGGGCTGTACAGCAGCTCGACGCTCATGCGCACGGCCGAGCTCGTCGAGAACGCACCGAGGAGCGTTTCAAAGCGCGAAAAGCGCTTCGCGCACGTGTCGCGGCTTTTTACGCCTGTCATTATCGTCCTCGCCGCAGTGCTGGCAGTTGTGCCCTCAATCATCACCGGAGACTGGCTCGACTGGACACACAGAGCGCTCATCTTCCTCGCCTCAGCCTCTTTCGCCGCGCCGCTCACGGCATCCTCGATGGCGTATTTCGCGGGGCTTAGCAGCGCCGTAGGGCACGGCATAGTCATCCGCGGCAAAAACGAGCTTGAGCGGCTCGCCTCATCGGCAACTGTCGTTATGGACAAGACCGGCACGGTAACAGAGGGCAGCTTTTCCGTCACGGGCGTTGAGCCCAAGGGCATAAGCAGCGCAGACCTCATCGCGCTCGCAGCGGCGGCAGAGAGCTACTCAAATCACCCGATCGCTCTGTCGCTGCGCAGAGCAAGTGCGACGCATATAGATCCTTCGCACATCACGAATGCGCGTGAGCTTGCCGGACGCGGCGTTGAGGCCGACGTCTACGGCCGCAGGGTGCTGGTCGGAAACACGGCGCTTATGAATACAAACGGTATAAAGTGCGACCGCACCGACAGGCATCTGTCCGTCGTGCATGTCGCGGCCGGCGGGATATACTACGGCTATATAATCATCGACGACAGGGTCAAGGACGGCGCCAAGGACGCCGTGCGCGAGCTGTACGACGCCGGCATAGAAAAGGCGGTGCTCCTGACGGGCGACACCGACCGCGTCGGAAAAGCCGTAGGGCGGGCGCTCGGCGTGTCGGACGTTATGACGGAGCTTATGCCGGAGGACAAGGTCGTCGCCGTCAGCGAGCTTCTGCGCGAAAAGCATACCGGCAAGCTCGCGTTCGTGGGCGATGCGCTCAGCGACGCGGCGGTGCTCAGACGGGCGGACGTCGGCGTTGCGATGGGTGCGCTCAACGCCGAGGCTGTCGCGTCGAGATCCGGCATACTCATCATGGGTGACGATATCCGCAAGCTGCCGCTGGCCATGCGCATATGCAAGGCGGCAAGCAGAACGGTACGGCTGGGCTTTTTGCTCGCGCTGCTTGTCAAGCTCGCAGTTTTGCTGCTTGCCGCGTTCGGCAGCATCGGCATGATCGCCGCCGTGTGCGCGGACACTCTCGTTTTCATGCTGGCAGTCTTTGCCGCATTCAGAATTTATAAGGTAAGCTGAGGCTATATGAATACATACGATTTTGACAAGACCATATTCTATCCCGACTCCTCGATGACCTTCGTGCTGTGGTACATGCGCCGGCATCCGCTGGCGTTTCTGCTGTGGGCGCCGAGAATGGCCGTTATCGTGCCGCTGTATCTTTTAAGGCTCATCCCGAAGGAGACGCTCAAGGAGCATATATTCAGCTTCGTGCGCCGCATCGACGATATCGACGCGGTCTTAAAGGTCTACTGGGACGAGCACGAGAGCCGGATAGCCCCGTGGTACCTCGCGCAGCACAGCAGGGACGATATCGTGATCTCCGCATCGCCGGAGTTTGTCGTAAAGCCCATGACCGACAGGCTGGGTATAGAGCTCATCGCCTCGCCCATGGATAAGCACACCGCGAAAATGCACGGCAAAAACTGCTTCGGTGAGGAAAAAGTGCGCAGGTTTTACGAGGCGCACCCAGGCGCCGTGACCGAGGCGTTTTACTCCGACTCTCTGTCCGACGCGCCGATGGCACGCATCGCTCAGAGGGCCTATCTCATCATCGATAAGGGGCAGACCCCCGTTCCCTGGCCGGAAGAAAAATAAAGCGTCCGCCTTGACATTAAACAAGGCAGACGCTGTAATAGACATGTAAAAGGGCGCTGCGGCAAGCGCTTATCTCAGTATGTGATCGTAATTAAGCGAACCTGAAAACCGTCACTTGGCGAGTGGCGGTTTTTGCTTTTCAGTGACAGCGTTAAACCCCCTGTGCAGTTTTCTGCACAGGGGGCGTTTTTTATTTGCTTTCTTCTCCGCTTTCCACGAAAATCCGCTCTGCTTCTTTCTGCGCGCCTTGAAGCGTCTGCAATGCGTCATCGCTTCGCCCTTCTTTTAAGGCATTGACGGCATCCGTCATACGGTTAAACATCATAAAATACAGCTTTTTATACATGATTGCTCCTCCGTTTACTGCGTCATTTATGAGTCATAATTGATTTATAAATGAGTCGAATTTACACATAATAATAGAATGCAGATATAATTTTGTCAACAACATAATCGGAGGATTTTCCAATGCCGCTTGACGAAAAAGCCCGTTATACAATGAGAATAGATCGTGATCTGCTTGAGAAATTCGGCTATATAGCCGAATATGAGGGCAGAACGAAAAATCGCGAGCTTGAGCAGATGATAAAGCGCCGCGTTGCGGCATTTGAAAAGGAGTTCGGAGAAATCGAGCTCTGATATATACAAAAGCCGACCCCCTGTGCTTTGCGCACAGAGGGTCGTTTTTCATACAGCAATATCGAGCATGCGGCATATCATGACCGCCGCCTGAGCGCGGGTCGCGCCGCTGTCCGGCAGGAGCAGGCCGCCGTCGCCGCCCTTTATTATGCCCAGCGCACATACGGCGTTTATCTCGTCTCTCATGCTCTCGGGCACCTTGCCCGCGTCGGGAAAGCCCGACAGCGCGTCGTCAAGCCCCGTGAGAGCTCTGCCGTTCAGGCTGAGATAACGGGCAAGCATGCAGCCGAGCTCGGCGCGGCTGACGTTTCTGTCCGGGCGGACCGTCCCGTCTCCGTAGCCCTTGACTATGCCGTTTTCATATGCCCAGGAAAGCGCGTCGCGGCTCCAGCTGCCGGCCTTGGGAGCGTCGGAAAACGGAAGCTCCCCGCCGGTTTCCGGTTCGCCGGACACTCGGTAAAGCACGGCCGCAAGCATCGCCCGAGTGAGGCTCGAGCTCGGTGCAAATACGTTTTTCGCAACGCCTCTGAATATGCCATCGGAAACGGCGCGGTCAACGTCGTTATAAAACCAGTCTCCGGGAAAGACGTCGGCAAACAGATTGCCGCGTGCAGAGAAGCAAAGGCGCGTTTCGGCAGAGCGCAGGCCGTTCCATTTGACGACCGTGAGCGCACGGATGGTGCTGCCGGCCGGAGCGGAAAACGGGCCTGTGTATTTCTTCGAATTCTTCGGAGTCGGCAGGCTTCCGTCAAGCGTGTAGTAAACGCTGCCGCGGCTGTCGCCCGAAATGCTTATAAGGCCGTTCTCCGCGCTCACAACGGGCTGCGCGAGCGCCGGCGCGGTGCCGTTTTTGCCGGGGTAGGCGTTAAAATATATCTTGCCGTTTTCCAGGTTAATGCCGCGGCGCATGAACATTTCGCTGAGCGTAACGAACTTATAGCCGCGTGCCTGAAGCGTATCAATGGCGCGCAGAGCCGCAGTGACGGAGGTGGCGTGAGTATCGTGCAGCAGGGCAATCGAGCCGTCCCTGGCCTGCTTAATAAACTCGCGGTATACGGAGTCTGCGTTTCTCGTTTTCCAGTCGTATGTGTCCATCGACCAGTAGAAGCAGGGCGTGTTCGAGGCCTTGAGCGTACGCTGGTTATAGTCGCCGTAGGGAGGGCGGAGCATGTAGCTGAAGTCCTGCCCGACGGCCTTGTCAAGTATCGCGTCGGTCCTTTGCAGCTGCTGCTTTATCTGCGCATCCGTCTTTTTCGTCATCTGCGGATGATCGTAGGTGTGGCTTGCTATCTCGTGGCCGTCCTCCCATGCGCGCTTTACAAGTCCCGGATTGCGCTCGGCCATCTGTCCGACGAGGAAAAAGGTGCAGTGAACGCCGCGGGCCTTGAGTCCGTCAAGGAGCCTTGCGGTATTCTGACCCGAGGGGCCGTCGTCAAAGGTCAGTGCGATGAGCTTGTCTCCGTCGGCATGCGCCGGTAAGGGCATAACGCCGGCAAGCATCAGGGCAGCCAGAAACGCCGCCGCAAGTTTTCTGAAGCTTTTCATATTTTAAAACCCCAATTTCACCATATTCTTGTCGTTTGCAAAGCTGCTCATTTCGCAAACGAAAAGTATCTCGGAAACGTTTTTCTCTTTGATAAGCTGCTGCGTCGAGCCCATGTAATAGCGCAGATCGAGCATTATTATATTCTCGTAATCGGCCGTGAGGAAGGGAACGAGGCTGTTTGCAAACGAGTCTTTTATGACAAGCAGCGTCTTGCCGTTATCGCAGCCTCCGCTTATCGTCGTCTCGCCGTAGTTACCGCCGAAAAAGACCTTGTACTTATCCTTTTCTCCGGCGGCGGTCATGTTGTAGAACGGGATGTCCTTTCCGTCGGCCATGACGGTGACGCTGCCGGCGACCTTCGAGATATAAACCTCGTCGGGCCTTGCCGCGGCGTCGAGCGTCTTGGAATAGGTCGTGCCGAGGAAGTCACCGGCGAAAAGCTCCGGGGATGCGTCGTACTTCCCGTCCGGCAGCAGCGTTTTATACGCCGTGTGCGCTCCGTACCACGTCCAGTGATGGTCGGTGCGGTAGTATACCTGTTGTGAGGCCTTGGCCTCTGTAAGCGCCGCGTACAGATCGGGGAAGCTTGCGTCGGGAAGCGCGGCCTTCACCGTCTCGTACAGCTTCTGCGCATCGTACATCCGTGCGTGCTCAGGCAGCTTGTCGCTCATGACCGTGCCCGTCGCGGGAACGAGGAGCATCGTCGTCGGAATATCCTTATTCGCGCTCACGAAGTCGGACACGAGCATAAGATTCCGGCGAAGATTCTTCTCGTCAATCTTGTCGGGCGTTATCTTCTCCATGTAGTAGCCGTCTCCGCCGAGGTACGCGCCGCCGATGTCCTTAAAGCCGAGAAGCTTTTTTGCGTCCGTTCCGAGCGCTGTCCACATGTCGCGTGCGGGGAACTGGTCGGAGATATAGTCGGTTATCTTACTCTGAAAGCTGCCGTCGAGGACGGAGCTGAGCGTGAGCTTCGGCTCTGTTTGCAGCATGCGGTTCTCGTTATCGGAAAACGTCTTGTCCTCGCCCGTAAAAACCAGCACAGAGGGCAGGATTATGGCAGTCAGGAACAGCGCGATAAGCGCGATATGGAATTTTTTCATCACGCTCACCTCTTAAAATCTGAAATAAAGGAAGGGATTGTAGCTGTCGCCTATGAGGAAGACAACGCTCAGCGCCAGAAGCGCCAAGGTAAGAACGCTCTTTACGGTGAAGGCCGCTTTTTCGTTCATTTTGCCCGCCGCCGTGACGAACAGACGCCTGGGAAGCTCTGTGGACGCGACGCAGCAGATGACCATGAGCGCGGCTCTGGTCAAAAGCGTATACACATCCATGCCGCCGAGCGCACCGTTTGCGCCGAACATCGAGCCGAGGTACGGCAGCATAACGCTTACATCGTCGCTTGCGAATATGACCCAGCCGATGACGATGAGAAGCAGCGCGTACGCATGCCGGAAAAGCCTCGGCAGCTTATCCAGCGCCTTGAGCAGGAACAGCTTTTCGATAAACAGGATCGCAAAATAATACAGGCCCCACATAACGAAGTTCCAGCCCGCGCCGTGCCAGAAGCCGGTAAGCGTCCAGACTATCAGCAGGTTAAGCGCCTGACGGGCAAGACCGCGGCGGTTGCCGCCGAGGGGGATGTATAGATACTCCTTGAACCAGGTACTCAGGGTAATGTGCCATCTGCGCCAGAAGTCGGTTATCGAGACCGACTCATACGGATAGCGGAAGTTTTCGGGGAATTTGAAGCCGAACATCCTGCCGAGGCCGATGGCCATATCCGAATAGCCGGAGAAGTCGAAGTATATCTGGAAGGTGTATGCAGCGGCGCCCGTCCATGCCATCAGAGCCGAAATGTCGCCGCCGAGGGCATATATCTGCGTCCACACCGCACCCATCTGGTTTGCAAGCAGAACCTTTTTGCCGAGGCCGACGACAAAGCGCATGATGCCCTCGGAAAAGTCGGCTGTCGTGACATTGCGCTCTGCCAGCTGATCCTGAACGTCGGAATAGCGGACGATGGGGCCCGCAATCAGCTGCGGGAACATGGTTATATACATGCCGAAGTCAATGAGATTCCGCTGAACACGAACATTGTCGCGGTAAACGTCGATGGTGTAGCTCATCGCCTGGAAGGTGTAGAACGAGATACCGATGGGCAGGGCGATGTTCAGAAGATCAAAACCCGCGCCGAACACGGAGTTTATGTTCGTTATGATAAAATCCGTATACTTGAAAACGCTCAGAAGTCCGAGGTCGATAATGACCGATATGACCAGCATGAGCTTCAGGCGCTTTTTATTCTCGCGGTGCTTATCCATGAGCAGGCCGAAAACGTAGTTAACCAGGATGGAGAATATCATCAGGAAAACGTACTTTGGCTCGCCCCACGCGTAGAATATGAGGCTGACTATCAGCAGAAACAGATTTTTTCCCTTCTTAGGGCAGATATAGTACCCCAATAGCACAAGGGGCAGATAAACGCACAGAAATATCGTACTGCTGAATACCATTTGAGCTTCTCCGTTACTTAGTAAATTCTTTAAATGCCGTCTCCGCGTTCTCGGGCGAATCGGACATGATGAGCAGGACGCAGTCGCCGACGGTTTTCACAACAGCGTTTTCCGCGCGCTGCACCTGCTCGGGTTCGTAGGTCTTATACATCCGGACTCGCGTTTGAACGTGCTCGTTAAGGCTGTCCTCCATCTCGCCGGCGTCAGACTTATCCTTAAGCTGCACAACGGCGAGCTCATATGCCATGCCGTCGGCCGCGTACGCGAGGAAAAAGCCGTGAATTTTATTATACTCCATATCGGATATGTATGAAAAGGCTTTTTCGGCATTTTCATCCCAGCTGCCCGAAATTTTCATCTCGGGCAGACTCTTGTCGGCGCTTACCATGCTCTTTTGCAGCTCATACATATCTATTTTTTGCGTTTTCTCTCCGCAGGCGCAGACGGAAAGGCACATTGCCAGCGCACATATGACGCAGATAATCCTTTTCATCAGCTTATCACCGTCTTTTCGCTCACGCCGCCGATGATAACGTCATCGCCGCCGATATTGCCGAAAGCCTTATTTACGGCCTCGTCTATCTTCTGCTGTGTCTCGGCGTCTATATCGACATTGCTGTCGGGATCTTCGGTTTCCTTTTCGTAGTTGAGGTACACGCAGAAAACGTTATCGTCTCCGGCCTGGAGCCAGCTCCATGTAATCCCGACGCCCTTATCACTGCCGGATGTAACAGCATTTTCGACCTGATTCATGATGGTTTCGAGTATCGAATATGTGTCGTCGCTTACCTCCTTGCCGAAGTCGAAGCTCGCAACGCCCTTTTGCGCGTCTATCGCCGCACGCAGCTGCCCGGGAACGGTGTAGATATCATCGCACCCGACTCTGTTCATGTAGGCGTAGTTATACTTATAGCCCTCTGCCGCCGGGAAGAAATCGGTGTTCCACTCCTGCATGTTCATCATCTCGGTGTCGTTGAGGTTAAAGTGCGAGAAATTTCCGCCCGGCGCATCGGAATAAACGTCTGTGTGATACCACTGCCCGTCGAGCTTGACAAGATCCCAGGAGTGGCCGAGGTATGAATCGTGCACGACCATGCACTCGATGTCCATCATCTGCATGAACATTCTGAAGGTCGTCGCATAGCCGACGCAGACGGCCTGATGGTATTTAAGCACGCCGTGGGGATTGTCGACCTCGCTTCCCACATTGGGAATGACCTCCAGCGAGCCGTCGTCAAAGCCGATGTTAGCACACATCCACTCGTAAACGGCAAGCTCCTTTTCATAGTCGCTCATGCCGTCTGTAATGATCTCATCGAGCACTCTCTTTGCCATGTCGAGCGTTTCCTTATCCGCATCCGAGAGCTTTGACGTATCTCCCGATTTATACGCGTCGGATATCTGCGTCGTCGCCCTTATGATATAGTCGCCGCCGATTTGAACGTCGTTTTCCTGTGCGACATCCTCGGTATCGTCAATACCCGCGCCGTCCTCTATCGCCTTGACCTTCAGTATCGTGAATATGTTCAGCGCCAGCAGCAGCACCAGCATCACCGGCGTTACGACATACATTATTCTTATCAGCTTTCTCTTTTTCATGAAAACAGCTCCTTTCGGATATTAATACGTTTTCGGGCGGCAAAAGTTCCGCCCTGAACTGTGTGGTTTGAGTTAGCACAGTCAATATACCCTGACGCGCCGCCCGTGTCAATACCGAAACTGTGAATTTTCCATACTTGCGCCGGAAAGGAAAAAATATTATACTACATTTAAGTATGCGCTGAGTAAACAGCAGTCAGCGGTTACTTAACAGGCCGAATGCTCACGGGGAGGTATACCTTTGACCGATCTTAAATTCTATTTCGACGGCACGAACGGCACGCCGTTTTCCGGCGAGGTGTCGATCGACGTTATGATATCCAAGCAGGAAAAGCTCAAGGATATCGGACAGCTCAAATTCAAATACTCCGACGCATATTTCCTGCGCTCGGCCTGCTCGTATAACCACGAGCTTGCGATAATGTCGCTGGGGCTGACAATGAGCGCGTTTACCTACAAAAACGACGGCGATAAGCACACGAGAGCTGCGCTGAACGCCATAGGCTGCGATAACCGCACCATAGAGAGCTTCCGCTTCGGCGATCAGCTCAGCTGCGAGGATACCTGCGGCTACATGATAGCGGCAAAGAAACTTCCGGACGATACCTTTCTCATCCCCGTCGTCATCCGCAGCCACGCCTACGGCGGCGAGTGGGTCAGCAATGCGCACGCTGTGGAGGATGACTGTCCCGATCACGTGGCGGGCTTCAAGAAGGCCGCCGACACTGCATATGACGCGGTCATGGACTATCTCTCCCGGCGCGGCTTTGATCTCGGCAGGGTGAAGCCCTGGGTCTGCGGATACAGCCGCGGCGGGGCGGTGACAAATCTTCTCGGTGCGCGCCTTACCTTTGAAAGCGGCATCGGCAAGGACAACATCTTTGCCTACAGCTTTGCTACTCCGGTCACGGTGTTCGACCGTGCAAATCTTTTTACCGACAACATATTCAACATCATATCGGAAATCGACGTCGTTCCGCGCATGCCGCTGAGATACTGGAGCTTGACGCGCTACGGTTCAGACATGATAGTTCCCTGCAAGGCGCGGCGCGGCCTCGGCGAATATACGCGGTTGCTTGGTCAGATGCAGGAGCAGTTTGCAAATATAATGAAGGAGCTCGGTGTTGAGGCCGACTATGTTCCGCTCGACGATCAGGAGCGTGCGCTCGACCTTCTGTTTGATTACATTGATGATCTGCTTGACACGCCAGAGAAGTACCGGAGCGACGGCTATCAGCAGCTTGCAATGGAATATATGAAGAGCAAAATGCACGGCGACGTGTTCGAGCTGCGAAGGTTCATTAATTTCCTGCTCGACGGCAATGAGGAGATGGCAAACGAGCTGTGCTCGCTTATCGACAACTGGCACGAGCTGAGCGGCCTTGAGAAAATGCAGCGCCTCGGCATCATGATATCCAAGCGCAAATCCGGTGACAAGTCGCCCGCGACCGAGATAATATTCATGGTTCTCGGTATACTGTTCCGCTATGCGGCCAAGTTCACAGCAACGAAGGTCACCGGCGGCGGGCAGGACTATTTCTACGACCAGCTCGTCATACTCATCATCGACGCGTATCAGCACGGCGGCGACTCGTTCATCCTCCAGCAGCACTGGCCGGAGGCCTACCTTGCATGGCTCAGAGCCGCCCCTGCCGAGGATCTTTTCCGCGTCGGAAGCTATCCCCGCGAATCGGTAAAATAAAAAGGAGAATGATCATGGACAAGACCATTGTTGTTATGGCGGCCGGACTCGGCTCGCGCTACGGCGGCGTCAAGCAGATAGAGCGCCTCGGCCCCGACGGTGAAATACTAATGGAGTACGCCATATACGATGCGGTAAACGCCGGCTTCAATAAGATCGTGCTCATATTAAAGCCCGAGATATACGCCGACGTAAAGGAGCTTTTCGGCGACCGCATCGAGAAAAGCACCGGCATAAAAATCGACTACGCGTTCCAGACCATGGATCGCTTCACCGAGAGCCGTCCGGAATTCAAAGACCGCGCCAAGCCCTTCGGCACGGTGCACGCCGTAATATGTGCGAAGGACTTCATAAAAACGCCCTTTGCCGTCATGAATGCGGATGATTACTACGGTGCTGAGGCGTTCAGAGTCATTTCGAGAAAGCTTGAGGAGCTTCACGGCGCACAGGATGCCGCCATGGTCGCCTACCGGCTCAAAAACACCGTCAGTCCCTTCGGTACAGTCACTCGCGGTGTGTGCATGGTCAGGGACGGTCTGCTCTCCGGTGTTAAAGAGACGTATAAGATAAAGCTCATGCCCGACGGAACCATCCGCGACACCTCCGAGTCGGAAAACGGCCCTGTCCTGCCGCCGGATACCTTTGTTTCGATGAACCTTTGGGGCTATCATCAGGATATACTCCCGGTCATGGAGCGGTATTTTGCCGATTTTCTCGCCGCGCTTCCCGAAGACGAGCTCAAGGCCGAGTGTCTGCTGCCGACGATGATGGGTGAGCTCACCGGCAGCGGCAGGATAAAAATCGCCGTTTTGAGCACTAATGACCGCTGGTTCGGCCTGACATATAAAGAAGACAAGCCCGGCGCAGTTGCCGCCCTCACCGCTCTGCACGAAAACGGCACATACCCCCCCACCCTCTGGCGGGGATGATAGCTGTTATCAAGCAGCAACGGCAGCAAAGCAGTAAAAAAAGTGCCCGGAAGTTTTTAAGCTTCCGGGCACTCCAGGCTGTTAAAGAACCTATGCTGCTGAGTAAATACAACCGCGCAGCGGGGGAGCTTGAGGGGGCAAGGCCCGCCTCAAGTTGGATTATAGCCATCAAAAACGTCCGTCAGGACTTTTTGACGAGCAAAGCGAGATTTTTCGTGAAGCGTAAGCTTCACAAAAAATGTGGCGTATTTGAAGCGTGCAAAAAAGCCATTGGCTTTTTTGACACGCTGAAGTGCCCGGAAGTTTTTAAGCTTCCGGGCACTCGGATATTTTAATTACTTAATGGAGAAGAATGCGTCCATGCCGGGGTAGGCCGCAACATCGAACAGCTCATCCTCGATGCGCAGCAGCTGATTGTACTTGCACACACGGTCAGTGCGGCTGGGTGCGCCGGTCTTGATCTGGCCTGCGTTGACAGCGACGGAGATATCGGCGATGGTGGTATCCTCGGTCTCGCCCGAGCGGTGGGAGACAACTGCCGTCCATCCCGCGCGATGCGCCATCTGGATAGCATCGAGGGTCTCGGTCAGGGTGCCGATCTGGTTTACCTTGATGAGAACAGCGTTTGCAGCGCCCATGGCGATGCCCTTCTTGATTCGCTCGGTGTTGGTGACGAACAGGTCGTCGCCGACGATCTGGATCTTGTGGCCGAGGCGCTTGGTCATGTGCTGCCAGCCCTCCCAGTCATTCTCGCCCATGCCGTCCTCGATGGAGATGATGGGGTACTTATCGACAAAGCCCTCCCACATATCGACCATCTGCTCGCTGGTCATGACGGTGCCGCGCTTGGGCAGGTGATAGCACTTGTCGTCTGCATTGTACCAGTCGGAGACTGCGCCGTCGATGGCGATTTTAAAGTCCTCGCCGGGCTTGTAGCCGGCCTTTTCCATTGCAGCGACGAGCGCCTTGAGCGCGTCCTCATCGGAGTCAAGGTTGGGAGCATAGCCGCCCTCATCGCCGACACCGGAGGCGGGAACGACCTTCTTCAGGGCGTGGAACACCTCTGCGCACATACGCAGAGCCTCCTTCCAGCTCTTTGCGCTGACGGGCATGATCATGAACTCCTGAATATCGACGTTCGAGCCGGTAGCGTGTGCACCGCCGTTGAGAACGTTCATCATGGGAACGGGCAGGGTCTTGGCGTTTACGCCGCCGATGTAGTTATAAAGGCTCTGGCCGGTGGCCTCGGCTGCGGCGCGTGCGCAGGCCAGCGATACGCCGAGAATGGCGTTTGCACCGAGGCGGGACTTGTTGGGGGTACCGTCGATCTCGATGAGCATCTTGTCGATGCCGGGCTGATCGAGGACGTTCAGGCCGACCATGGCCTCGGCTATCTCGCCGTTAACATTCTCAACCGCCTTGCTGACGCCCTTGCCGCCGTAACGGCTTTTATCGCCGTCGCGCAGCTCGCAGGCCTCGTACATGCCGGTCGATGCGCCGGAGGGAACTGCCGCACGGCCGACGGTGCCGTCGTCGAGTGTGACTTCGACCTCGACGGTGGGATTGCCGCGGGAGTCAAGGATCTCTCTTGCCATTACGTCAACGATTTCAAAATACTGCTTCATGATTTATGATCTCCTTTTACTTGATTATCAGCGAGCTTCCGCTCATAACGTCGGGTTTTTCTATATTCATGATGTCGAGCATCGTCGGAGCGATATCCGAAAGGCGGCCGCCGCCGCGAAGCTTCACACCGTCACAGCATACCACAAAAGGAACGGGATTGGTAGTGTGCTGAGTATTGATTTTTCCGTCGGGGTTTATCATGCAGTCGGCGTTGCCGTGGTCGGCTGTAATGCAAAGGACTGTGTCCGGCATGCTCTTTGCCGCGTCGTACACCCTGCCCATGCAGGTATCGACCGTTTCAACGGCCTTTACCGCCGCGTCGAGAACGCCGGTGTGCCCGACCATGTCGCAGTTTGCGAAGTTGCAGACTATCATCTCGTACTTATCGCTTTTTATCGCCTCAACGCACTTATCGGCGACCTCGGCGGCGCTCATCTCCGGGATGAGGTCATAGGTCGGGAACTTCTTCGGCGACGGAACAAGGCATCTCTCCTCGCCCTCGCAGGGCTTTTCCACACCGCCGTTAAAGAAGAACGTGACGTGCGCGTACTTCTCCGTTTCCGCAACGCGAAACTGCTTGAAGCCCTTTTCCGAGACTATCTCGCCGATGGTGCTATCGAGCTTCTCCGGCGGATAAGCTATCGGCAGCGTAAGTGTCTCGTCATACTGTGCGGTGCAGACATAGCTCAGGGGGAACACGGTCTTTTTGCGCTCAAAGCCGTCAAACTCCGGCAGGGTCAGCGCCCATGTCATCTCGCGTGCGCGATCGGGGCGGAAGTTCATGAATATGACGCTGTCGCCTTCATTTATAACACCTTCGGGACACACGACGACGGGCTTGACAAACTCATCGGAGACGTTCGCCTCATAGCTGTCCTCAACGGCCTTAACGGGATCGGGATTCATTATACCCTCACCGCAGACGATGGCGTTGTAGCCGGCTTCGACTCTGTCCCAGCGCTTGTCGCGGTCCATGCCGTAGAATCTTCCCTGTATCGTCGCTATTCTTGCATTGCCCAGAGATGTGCATTTATCGCGCATTTTCGTTACATACTCCGCGGCGCTTCTCGGCGGAACGTCGCGCCCGTCAAGGAAGCAGTGGACATAGACCTTTTCAAGTCCGCGCATCTTTGCCATGTCAAGGATGGCGAAGATGTGATTTATGTGGCTATGCACACCGCCGTCGGACAAAAGGCCGAGGATGTGCAGCGCCCTGCCGCCTGCCTTTGCGTCGTCCATTGCCTTGACGTAGGCCGCATTTTCAAAAAAGCTTCCGTCAGTGATGGCCTTGTTTATGCGCGGCAGATCCTGAAACACAACGCGGCCCGCGCCGATGTTCGTATGTCCCACCTCGCTGTTGCCCATCTGTCCCTCGGGCAGGCCGACATCAAGGCCGGAGGCGGACAGCTGCGTGTGAGCGTTTTCCGCAAAAATGCGGTCAAGCTGCGGCTTTTCGGCAAGACTCACGGCATTGCCGCCGCCTGCGGGCGCTATGCCGAAGCCGTCCATGATAACGAGAACGCACTTACTCATTTTCCGCCCCCGTTGCAGCAATGATGGCCGCAAAGTCCGCCGGCTTGAGCGACGCGCCGCCTATGAGACCGCCGTCAACGTCCGGCTGAGCCAGAAGCTCGGCTGCGTTCTTTGCGTTCATGCTGCCGCCGTAGAGAATGCTGACGCTGCGTGCGGCGCGTGCGCCGTATATGTCGCGGATTATAGCGCGAATCTCGCGGCAGACCTCCTCGGCCTGCTCGCTGGTAGCGGTCTTGCCCGTGCCGATGGCCCAGATGGGCTCGTAGGCGATAACGCAGCGGCGCAGGGCGGCAGCGTCAACGCCGCACAACGCTGTGCGCACCTGATAGTTTATGTGCGCCATGGTCAGGCCCATCTCGCGCTGCTCAAGGCTCTCGCCCACGCAGATGATCGGGGTTATCCCCTTATCTAAAAGAGCGCGTACCTTGGCGTTTACGAGCAGATCGTCCTCACCGTGATACTGGCGGCGCTCGGAGTGGCCGACGATGCAGTACCGAACTCCGGCATCGTCGAGCTGCGATGCGGATATCTCGCCCGTGTAAGCGCCCTTGTCAAACCTTGAAACATCCTGCGCACCGGTGATGACCTTGGCCTCTTTTCCGGCCTTGAGCATCGCCGGAATGTCGATCGCGGGAACGCACAAAACCGTTTCACAGCTTTTCATTTTTGGCATGAGGGGCTTTAGCTCCTCGATGAATGGCTTGACATCGGAAACGAACATGTTCATTTTCCAGTTACCCGCTATTATTGTCCTTCTGTATTTCGTGTTCATTATCCTTGCCTCCTGTAATTATTTTTTATTTATCCAGCAGACATGCAACGCCGGGGAGCTCGCGGCCTTCGAGGAATTCGAGGGAGGCACCGCCGCCGGTGGAGATGTGGGTCATTTTATCGGCAAAGCCGAGCTGCTCGACGGCAGCTGCGCTGTCGCCGCCGCCGACGATGGTGACTGCGCCGGACTCTGCCAGCGCCTTTGCGACGGCCTTGGTGCCCTCGGCAAAGGCTTCAAACTCAAATACACCCATGGGGCCGTTCCAAACGACGGTCTTTGCGCTCTTGATAGCGTCCGAGAAGAGCTTAACGGTCTCAGGTCCGATATCAAGGCCCATCCAGCCGTCGGGGATAGCATCGACGGGAACGATCTTCTTCTCGCAGTCGGCCTTGAATTCATTGCCGATGGCGGTATCGACGGGCAGGAGAAGCCGGACGTTCTTTTTCTTTGCCTTTTCTATCATTTCAAGCGCATAGTCGAGCTTGTCGGCCTCAAGCAGTGAGTTGCCGATGCCGTGACCCATTGCTTTTATAAAGGTGTAGGCCATGCCGCCGCCGATGATAACGGTGTCGGCCTTATCCAGCAGGTTGTTTATAACGCCGATTTTGTCGGATACCTTTGCACCGCCGAGGACGGCGACGAAGGGACGCGCGGGATCGTCCAGCGCCTTGCCCATGACAGACAGCTCCTTCTCGACGAGAAGCCCGGCATATGCGGGAAGATACTTTGCAACGCCTGCGGTGGAGGCGTGGGCGCGGTGCACGGTGCCGAACGCGTCGGAGACGTAAAGCTCCGCCATATCGCTGAGCGCCTTTGCGAAATCATCGCCGTTTTTCTCTTCACGGATATCGAAGCGGAGATTTTCAAGCAGCATGATCTGGCCTGGTCTGAGCGCCGCGGCCTTTGCCTTCGCGTCCTCGCCGATTATGTCCTTTGCAAAAATGACCTCAATGCCGAGGAGCTCTGAAAGGCGCTTTGCAACGGGCGCGAGCGTGAGCTTTTCCTTCCACTCGCCCTTGGGCTTGCCGAGATGCGAGCAGGCGATGACGGCAGCGCCGTTATCCAGCAGATATTTTATGGTCGGCAGCGCGGCAACGATACGCTTATCGCTTGTTATCTCGCCTGTCTCCTTGTTCTGGGGGACGTTAAAATCGCAGCGCAGAAGCACCTTCTTGCCCTTAACATCCGCATCGAGCACACTTTTCTTGTTGTAATTCATGATAAAGCTCCTTTCCGTCGGAAAATTCCGACACGGTATTGAAAAATTAATAGATACCTGTTATGATTCGGCCATGGAGCCCGTGTCCTTGAGGCCGGGGAAGCCCTGCTGACGTAAAGCCTCATAGGCCAGAACGGCGGCCGAGTTTGAAAGATTCAGGCTGCGGGCCTCACTTATCATCGGGATGCGTATGCAGCGGTCACAGTAGCGCATACGAAGGTCCTCGGGAAGCCCTGCCGTTTCCCTGCCGAGCATGATGCTGACCGTTTCGGTCGAAAAATCGGCCTCGAAATACGCGTGCGGCGCCTTGGTCGTCGCAAGCCACAGGTTCGCGTCGCCGTTTTTTTCGAGGTACTCGTCAAGGTTTTCGTACACACTTATATCGACAAGATGCCAGTAGTCAAGGCCGCATCGCTTTACGGCCTTATCAGAAATGTCAAAGCCGAGAGGCTTTATAAGGTGAAGCCTTGCGCCGGTCGCCGCGCAGGTGCGGGCGATAGCTCCGGTGTTATGCGGTATCTCCGGCTCAAGAAGGACTATATTCAGCATTATCTTATCCCGTTTCGTTATCAAATATCTGCTTTACATGTATATATTAGCAC
>URAL01000017.1 GCA_900545805.1 uncultured Eubacteriales bacterium
AAGCCCGTGTCCTTGCATTTCGGACAGGAATAGATATCCTCAAGATAGTCCGCAGGGTAGCCGCGCTCGTTTAGAAGCTCCGCCTTTTTTACCTGAAGCGCAAGGCTTTCCTCCTCCAGCGCCCTGAGCGCGTCGGCAAGATCAGCGCTGCGCTTTATCGTCAGGCCGACGAGCTCGGACATCTGTGCGCGAAGGCGGGCGTCGATGCGCCTTATCTCGGGTATAAGGGCATATATTTTTTCCTGTCTGAGATAGTGCTCGGCGACGTTATCGGCGTGCCTGTGCGCTATCCGCTCCCTGGCTCGAGCCAGAATCTTTCCGTCCAGTGCCATTATTTAACCGTTTTTAACCTTTTCGTATATTGAACGCAGACGGTCGAGCTCATCGCCCGAGACCTTGCTGCGATGCTGATTTTCCGCTTTCACGGCCGAAGCCGGCGCACGGCTGTCGCGCTCGGCGACCTCGGCGGCCGTGTGTATGCCTTTTTCATGCCAAGAGAGCATGATCTTGTTCATGTATCCCCATTTTAAAGCACCGGTGTTTATGACCGTGCGGTCGTATGCAATGAGTATAGACTCGTTGTCAAAGCCCATCTCAAACCAGGAGAGCATGTACCTGCGCTCGGTCGGCGTGAGCACACGCGCGCCGAGCCCCATGGAGGCTTTTATTTCACCCGCACGTGAGCGCCTTTCAGCCTGCTTTCGTATGTATTCATCGGCCTGCTCGATGGTGATGATCTCCCTGTTTGCCCATGAGTAAGCCTCCTTTTCTATGCTGCGCATCGACGGCAGCCTGCCCGGACCGTATTTTTCCGCAAACACGTCGATGCAGTAGCCGATAAGCATGAATATGACGTCGGCCGGGAGAGCGAGATAATCGTAGATGCCGAACAGCGTCTTGAGATCGGCCGTCGAGAGCGCCCGTCCGAGCTTGCGCTGCGCCTGGGCGATGACGGCCTGAAAGCCGCTGTCGGCCTTTGAGCGGCGCACGATATCCTCCGAGGTGTACTCCGGAAGCTCCTCGGCAGGGGGGAGCCTGCGCGCCGCCGGAGTCTGCTCCGCGGACATGCGGCAGAGCTTTTCGTAGGCGTTTTTTATCTCCGCACCCGTGCGGCAAAGCTCACGCGCCGCGGCGTCGGCGTCAAATGCATCGTGCCTGCACAGCCAGATATACAGCAGTGCGACGTCGCCGTCATGCGCGGCGATAAGCTTGTCCGCGATGCTGTCCGGTATTAAATTACGCTCCGCTGTGGGCATATCGTTTCACCTGTTCATTCAAAGTTTACACAAAGCGCTTTAACAAGAGGAATTATATCATTAAAATAAGCTTGTAGCAATAGCCTTGTTTGTGGTATAATTCATTGATTACTTACAAACAGAATTTGCAGATAAATGCAAGAGGTAGGGGTATATGCTGGAGCTGCTTTCACCCGCAGGCTCGCCGGAGGCGGTCGTTGCCGCCGTACAGAACGGCGCGGATGCGGTCTATATGGGATTGGGAATATTCAATGCTCGCCGCGGAGCGAAGAATTTCAGCGACGAGGAATTTGAAAAGGCGGTGCGGTACTGCCGCATACGCGGCTGCAAGGTCTATGTCACGATGAACACGCTTGTTGGCGACCGTGAGATGGAGCAGGCCGCCGAGCTTGCCAGGCGCGTATCGGACCTTGGAGCGGACGCAATACTGGTTCAGGATATCGGACTTCTGAGTGTTCTGAAAAGGATCGTTCCGGATATCCCGCTGCACGCGAGCACGCAGATGAGCATACACGACCTTGCCGGCGTTGAGGCCGCGGCCGAGATGGGGCTGACCCGCGCCGTTCTGGCGCGCGAGCTCAGCTTTGAGCAGATAAAATTTATCACAAAGCACTCGCCTATAGAGACGGAAATCTTCGTCCACGGTGCTTTGTGCTTCTGCCATTCGGGGCAGTGCTACATGTCCTCACTCATAGGCCGCCGCAGCGGAAACCGCGGCATGTGCGCCCAGCCCTGCCGCATGGAATACACCATGGGCGGCAGACTTGAGGACAGTCATCCGCTGTCACTGAAGGATAACTGCCTTGTCGACCGCCTGCGCGAGATCGAGGATGCCGGCGTTGCCTGCGTGAAAATCGAGGGCAGAATGAAGCGCCCGGAATATACGGGCATAGTCACCGGCATATATTCAAAGATCATAAAAGAGCGCCGCGAGCCGACTGCGGACGAGCTGCAGGCACTTGCCGACGCATTCTCGCGCCAGGGCTTTACGCAGGGCTATTTTAACGGTGATAAGACCGATATGTTCGGCGTAAGAGCCGAAACGGACAAGACGGGCGAGAAGATGTTTGCCGACGTGCGCAGAGAATATATCGGCCGCGAGGAGCGGCGCGTTCCCGTTAAGTTCTACGCCGTCGTAAATGCCGGAGAGGCGGTCAAGGCGGCGGCTGTCGATAACCTCGGCAACAAGGCTGTCGCTTTCGGAGCGGAGCCGCAAAAGGCCATACGTCAGGCAATAAGCTCCGAGGTTTTGAGCGACAGGCTCGGCAAAACGGGCGGTACGCCGTACTATTGCATTGATGCGCAAAGCAGGGTGCAGAGCGGCCTTTACCTGTCCGCCTCCGAGATAAATGAGCTCAGGCGAAAGCTCATCACGGCGCTAAACGACCGCCGAGCCGCTGCACCGCAGCGCCGAAGCCTGCCTATGCCGCCGATGCCGTCGGGGCAGGGCGCGGTGACAGATCCCGTCATGATCTATCAGGTGCGCACGGCAGAGCAGCTGACCGAGGAGCTTGCCGATACCAGGCCCGATTATATCTATATTCCCGTCAAGGTCATGCACGACAGCTTTGACCTTATCCAAATGTTCAGGGAGCGGGGCACGGTGCCCGTGGCGGTTCTGCCGCGAGTTGTGACCGACAGCGAGACAAAGCAGGTGTTCACAATGCTCAGGGGACTGTTCGACCGCGGCATAAATGAAGCGCTCGTCGGAAATCTCGGGCATATAAAGCTTGCCCGCAGAGCCGGCATGAAAACGCGTGCCGACTTCGGCATGAATGTGTTTAACTCGTATTCTATGGATATGATACAGAGGATGGGCTTTCTGTCCGCAACAGCCTCATTCGAGCTTCGCCTTGCGCAGGTGCGCGACATGGCGAAATGCGTGCCGACGGAGCTCATAGCCTACGGCCGGCTGCCGCTTATGGTGTCCGACCAGTGCGTAATAAGCCACAGTCTGGGCACGTGCAGCTGTCAGAGCCCGGCGCAGCTTTCCGATCGTATGGGCTCAACCTTCCCCGTCGTGCGCGAGTTTGAACATCGCAATGTGATATACAATTCCCGAAAGCTGTTCATGGCCGATAAAAACGACGAGCTGTGCGGCGCGGGGCTTTGGGGCATAAGACTGATGTTCACCACCGAGGGCGCACGCGAGTGCGTTCAGGTGGCAAGAAGATATAAGGGCGAGGGCGACTATCAGCCTAACGATCTGACCCGCGGCCTTTACTACAGAGGAGTTGACTGATATGGATATCGTGCTGGCCTCCGGCTCACCGAGACGAAGGGAGCTGCTGGAGACGCTGGGACTTGAGTTTTCCGTTGTTCCGGCAAAGGGCGAGGAGATAGCGCCAGAGGGTGCAGGCCCCGCAGAAACGGTCATGGCTCTGTCAAAAGCCAAGGCAGGGGAGGTTGCGAAAAGCCGTCCCGAGTCGCTGGTTATAGCTGCCGATACCGTCGTATGGGCCGAGGGCAGGATACTCGGAAAGCCCAAAGACGAGGCCGAGGCAAGGGCGATGCTGCATATGCTCTCGGATAATACACACGAGGTATACACGGGCGTTACTGTCGTCCTCGGCGGCAAAACGATGGCCGGAGCGGAGTGCACGAAGGTGTTTTTCCGCAGGCTGACCGATGAGGAGATAGACAGATATGTCTCCACCGGAGAACCCATGGACAAGGCCGGAGCCTACGGTATTCAGGGCAGAGCTGCGCTTATGGTGAGGCGGCTTGAGGGCGATTACTTCAATGTTATGGGTCTGCCGCTGTGCAGGCTCGGCCAAATGCTCGAAGAGATCGGGGTGCATCTTTTTTGAACGTAAAAAATTATCTTAAGAAAAACGGAATAAAGCTCGGCGTCATAGTGCTGGTCATAGCGCTCGTCGCAGGAGCGGCCTCGTATCTTCTCAAGGGCAACGCCGGAGTGATACAAAACGTGACCGGTACGGTCAAGGCTCCCGTGCAGCGTATGGTAAGCTCCGTCGCCGAGTGGCTTGAGGGTATATACGGCTATCTTTACGAATACGATCAGCTCATCGCGGAAAACGAGCGTCTGCGTGCGGAGCTGACCGAGGCGCAGGAGGAGGCGCGAAACGGCGCGGCCGCCATCGAGGAAAACGAGCGCTTCCGTCAGCTGCTGAACTTTAAGGAAAAGCACAGCGATATGACGCTCGAGTCGGCTAAGGTCGTTGCGTGGACGACCTCGAACTGGGCACATTCGTTTACCATAAGCAAGGGTACAAACGCCGGTCTCGCCGTCGGCGACTGCGTTATAACCGAGTACGGCGTCATGGTCGGCCAGATCACCGAGGTCGGCTCAACGTGGGCGACGGTTGCGACGGTCATTGACCTTAACACCAATATCGGCGCTCTCGTATCCGAAAACGGCGCATCGGGCCTCCTTGTCGGCGATTTTGCCATGATGCAGGAGGGCTGTGTGAAGCTCAGCTACCTTGCCGACGGAGCGCAGGTGTTCTCGGGCGACACGGTCATGACCTCGGGCTCAGGCGGCGCTTTTCCGCAGGGACTCGTTGTCGGAACGATAAGCTCGGTAAAAACGGAGGCCGGAGGTCAGATAGAATACGGCGAGGTCAAGCCCGGCTGCGATCTTTCGGCGCTCGTTCAGGTTTTTGTCGTAAAGGATTTTGAAGTGGTGGAATAATTGCTCAACAGACTTATTCAGGCTCTTGAATGGAAAAAAGTCCGTATGGTGCTCAGGTATGCGGTCTATATGATACTGGTCATGCTGCTGCAGAGCGTACTGTTTTCAAGGCTCAGCATTTTCGGTGCGAAGGGCTTTGTAATCCCCGCTGCGGCGGTGGCGGCCGGAATATATCTCGGCGGCGTGCGCGGAGCGGTGTTCGGCATCTTCCTCGGCCTGTTTACGGACATGGCCTTTTCCGAAACAACGGTGCTGTTTACGATACTGTTCCCGCTCATCGGCTTTGGGGCGGGCTTTGCCTCGGAGTTTTATATAAACAAGAGCTTTTTCGCATTTATGATATTCAGCATGGCGGCGATACTTCTTTGCAGCATTGTGCAGCTCGTGCACGCACTTCTGGGCGGAGGCACGGAGCTGCTGCCCGGCCTTTTAACGGCGCTTTTGCAGACGGTGCTGTCAATACCGCCGGTCATGCTGCTGTACCTGCCGTTTAAAGAGGGCGGCGCGATGAATCACTCCTACTGATCGAGGATACCCAATGAACATTATCAAGAAAGAAAGACTTATAGCTCTTGCGGCTGTTTTTGTCGTGCTTCTTACGGTGTATATCGTTGCACTGTACAAGCTCCAGATCATAGAGGGCGAGAAGTACTATGAGGAAAGCCGCAATAATATGGTGACGACAAGCACCGTTACCGCCGCGAGAGGAAATATCCTTGACCGCAACGGCAGAACGCTCGTCACGAATAAATCGTGCTATGACCTGACCATAAACACAGACGAGCTTTTCCCCAGCGATAACAGCGTTGACTCAAACGCCGTTATCTTAAAGCTCGTAAACATGATCCGCGATTACGGCGACGATTATATTGATGATCTGCCGATAACGAAAAGCCCGCCGTTCGAGTTTGAAAATGTCTCCGAGCAGGATCAGGCCAGGCTCGACGCATACATGAAGCAAAACGAGGTAAAGGAAAACGCCAGCGCCGTCGAGATACTCTCCAGCATGCGTGAGCGGTATAAGATTGACAGCAACTACACTGCTGAGGAGGCAAGGATCATTGCCGGCGTGCGATACGCGATAAACGTGCGCTATCTGATAAACACCTCCGACTATGTTTTCGTCAAGGATGCGGATATGAAGCTCATAGCCACGCTGCGCGAGAACAACATCGAGGGCATAAATATCAAGGAATCCTATGTCCGCGAATACTCAACCTCCGCTGCCGCGCATATTTTGGGCTACACCGGCGCAATGAGCGACAGCGACTACGCAAAATACGCCGATCAGGGCTATTCCGCCGACGCGTCAGTCGGTAAGGACGGCGCGGAGTACGCCTTTGAAAAATATCTGCACGGCACCAACGGCACCGTGCGCACGACCTCGTCCTCCGACGGTACGGTCATCAGCAAGGAATACACAAAAGAGCCTGAGCCGGGCAGCAATGTGTACCTAACAATAGATATCGCGCTTCAGGAGGCGGCCGAGCTTGCGCTCGAAAACGGCGTCGCCTCGATACAGGCTAAGATAGACGCTAAAAAAGAACAGCTGATAGCAAGCGGAAGCTACAAGGAAAAGCAGGACCAGATAGACGGTGCGGCGGTCGTCGTCGTAAACGTCAAAACCGGCGAGCCGCTTGCCATAGCCAACTGGCCGACCTACGATCCGGCGCAGCTGCTTGAAAATTATAACGAGATACTTGAAGCGCCGAACACTCCTCTGTACAACCGCGCCCTGCTCGGCGCCTACGCCCCGGGCTCGACCTTCAAGCCCTGCACGGCCATCGCCTCGCTTACAGAGGGCATTATAAACACGGGAACAACGATAGAGTGCCGCGGCCGGTACACGCGCTATGAGCAGTACGGCTATGCGCCCTACTGCTGGATATACACGCAGAATAACCAGAAGCTCACGCACGGTTATCTGAATGTCACCGGAGCTATCCAGAACTCCTGCAACATATTCTTCTACTCGGCAGGCCACGATCTGGGCATCGATAAGATGGATAAATACGCGGCTTTGTTCGGCCTGGGTGAGAGCACCGGAATAGAGCTGCCGGAGTCCAAGGGCAACATGGCAAACGCCAAAAACCACGAGGAGCTCACGGGCGAGGCATGGTCGATAGGCCATACCATGCAGGCCGCTATCGGCCAGTCAGACAGCCTTTTCACTCCGCTCCAGTTGGCCGAGTACTGCGCGACGGTCGCCAATAACGGCGAGCGCCACAGCGCGTCTATACTCAAATCCGTGCGCAGCTTCAGCTACGGCGATAACGTGTACGAGCGCGAGGATGAGATCCTCAGCAAGGTCGAGAGCCCCCAGTATAACTGGGACGCCGTCAAGGAGGGCATGAGGCTTGTCGGCAAGTCAACGCTGACGGGCTATACCATGACCTCGGTCGCCGCCAAGACCGGTACCGCGCAGAAGGGCGAGAGCGTTGCAAACGACGCGATCTTCATCTGCTATGCACCTTTTGACGATCCTGAGATAGCAATGGCCATCGTTGTCCAGAAGGGCAGCGCAGGCTCAAACTGCTCGGTCATAGCAAGTGAGATACTCAAGGCGTACTTCAGCATGAAGTCCGCGACGGATATAACCGATGTCGAGGGCGAGCTGCTGCAGTAATAAAAAATGCGCTTTTTGTCAAAAAAGCGTTGAAAGAGGCCACTACATTGTATATAATATAACAGGTGATTTTGAAAACAGATGCAACAGAAATGAGGTAGCTTATGAATATTGCACTTATGGCACATGACAGAAAGAAAGAGCTGATGGTTCAGTTCTGCATAGCTTATTGCGGTATTCTTGCTGAGCATTCCGTTTGTGCGACAAATACGACGGGCAAGCTCGTGTCCGAGGCGACCGGCCTTCCCGTGACGCTTTATCTGCACGCCGATCAGGGCGGAGCACAGCAGATCGGCGCGAGGATAGCCTATAACGAGATAGACCTTGTGCTGTTTTTCTGCGATCCGGCCAATCCCGGCGGCTTTGATGATATAAATAAGATAGAACGCCTGTGTGACCAGTATCAGATCCCCTTTGCGACTAACGCCGCGACGGCGGAGGTGCTCGTTCAGGGCCTGCGACGCGGCGATCTTGACTGGCGAAATATCGTTAACCCCAAGCGCAGATGATTTGTGCAGCAAAAAATGGAACTCAAATGCTGTTATCGCTTTTGTGATAGCAGCATTTAGTGATTGTTGAAAGGATAAAGGATATATGGCAAAAGTTGCGCCGAGGACACTGTCGGGCTTTATGGAGCTGCTTCCGGCAGACCAGATCAAGATGGAAAAGATGATGGAAACGCTCAGAAGGAGCTATTCCGTTTACGGCTTTGCTCCGCTGGATACGCCGATCATCGAGTCGGCTGAGGTGCTGCTTGCAAAGGGCGGCGGCGAGACCGAAAAGCAGATATACAGATTCAATAAGGGCGACAGCGACCTTGCGCTGCGCTTTGACCTGACCGTTCCGCTGGCGAAATTCGTCGCGGCAAACTACGGCAGCCTGACGTTTCCCTTCCGCCGCTATCAGATCGGCAAGGTCTACCGCGGTGAGAGAGCCCAGCGCGGCCGCTTCCGCGAATTCTACCAGGCCGATATCGACATAATCGGCGACGGTAAGCTCGATATCATAAACGAGGCGGAGATACCCGCGATAATCTATCGCACGTTCACGGCACTCGGACTTCGCGGCTTTAAGATAAAGGTCAATAACCGCAAGCTCTTAAACGGCTTTTACAGTCTTGCCGGAATGAGCGAAAAGGCCGGAGACATCATGCGCACGGTCGATAAGCTCGATAAGATCGGAGCGAACAAGGTTCGCCAGCTTCTAATGGATGAGCTGCACATGTTCTCGCACAAGGCCGACGATGTCATGGACTTCATGGCCATCAGCGGAACAAACGCCGAGGTCATTGCGGGGCTTGAGCGCTATAGGGGCATGGATGCGCTGTTTGACGAGGGCCTTGAGGAACTCAAGACCGTGACGAGGTATCTTGCCGATTTCGGCGTACCGGAGGAGAATTTCGCAATTGACCTCTCCATCGCACGCGGCCTTGATTATTACACCGGCACGGTCTACGAGACGGAAATGACCGCCCACCCGGAGATAGGCTCTGTATGCTCCGGCGGCAGATACGACGATCTTGCCGGATATTATACGGATAAAAAGCTGCCCGGCGTCGGCATTTCAATAGGCCTTACGAGACTGTTCTATGTCCTCAACGAGCAGGGTATGCTCTCGGATGAGACGGTTTCCGCGCCTGCCGATGCACTCGTTATCCCCATGGCCGAGGAGCTCGGCTATGCTATCGCCGCAGCCACGGCTCTGCGCGACGCAGGCATAAGAACTCAGCTTTACTGTGAGCAGAAGAAGTTCAAGGCAAAAATGAGCTATGCCGATAAGCTCGGAATTCCCTATGTGATCCTCATCGGCGAGGATGAGATAGCCGAAAACATCGTCGCCGTTAAGAATATGCAAAGCGGCCGGCAGGAAAAGCTCAGCTTTTCCGATGCAGCTGCGCTTATAAAGAAAGACATGGATGAGCGCGCGAAAGCCGCGGTCATCAAAGAATAAGGGAGGTTAAAATATGACACAGTCAAGAACCCATACCTGCAATCAGCTCCGCCTTGAAAACGTCGGAGAAAAGGTCAAGATCGTCGGATGGATGGAGAACGTCCGCGAGGTAGGCCAGAATTTCGCATTCGTCATCGTCCGCGATTTTTACGGCACGACTCAGGTTGTCGTCGAGACCGAGGACATGATGAAGATCATAAAGGGCATAAATAAGGAGAGCACCATATCAGTCGAGGGAACCGTGCGCGAGCGCGCCAGCAAGAACCCCAAGCTCCCCACCGGCGATATCGAGGTCGTCCCCGAAAAGATCGAGATACTCGGCCGCTGCCGCTATAACGAGCTCCCGTTTGAAATTAACCGCAGCCGCGAGGCAGACGAGACCATGCGCTTGAAGTACCGCTATCTCGACCTGAGAAACCCCGCTGTAAAGCAGAATATTATACTGCGCTGCAACGTCGTTGCCGCTCTGCGCAAGGCAATGATGGAGCATGATTTCCTTGAGATAACAACGCCTATCCTCACCGCCTCCTCCCCCGAGGGCGCGCGCGACTATCTTGTTCCCGCAAGAAAGCACCCCGGCAAGTTCTACGCTCTGCCGCAGGCACCGCAGCAGTTTAAGCAGCTGCTGATGACCTCAGGCTTTGACCGCTATTTCCAGATAGCGCCCTGCTTCCGCGACGAGGACGCACGCGGCGACCGCTCCCCCGGCGAGTTCTATCAGCTCGATATGGAGATGTCCTTTGCCGGCCAGGAGGATGTTTTCGCCGTCATAGAGGACGTTCTGCCCCCGATATTCGAAAAGTTCGGAACCTATAACATAGCCAACAAGGCGCCCTTCCGCCGCATAGGATATAACGAATCGATAGAGAAATACGGCTCGGACAAGCCCGATCTGCGCATAGATCTCGTGGTTGAAGATATAACTGCGCTCGTTGCAGGAACCGATTTTGCACCCTTTGCCGAGGGAAACACCGTAAAGGCCATCGTTGTCACGGACTGTGAGCTTACCCGCAAGCAGATCGACAAGCTCTGTGCTGACGTTGAGGTGCAGGCCGGCATGAAGCCCTACTGGTTCAAGGCCGACGAAAACGGTGAGCTTGCCGGCGGTGTTGCGAAATTCCTTCAGGACAAGAAGACTGAGCTCACCGAGGCTCTCGGCCTCAAGCCCGGCTGCCTTGTCGGCGTGACGGCGGGCAGGAAGGGCGAGGCGCAGAAAACGGCCGGCGTCATGCGCAAGATGCTCGGAGCGGCAGTGCCCGGCCACATGGATAAGGAGCGCTACGAATTCTGCTGGATCGTCGATTTCCCGATGTACGAGATCGGCGAGGAGTCCGGCGAGCTTGAGTTCTGCCACAACCCGTTTTCAATGCCAAACGGCGGCCTTGAGATCCTTGAAAAGGCAGAGCGCGGCGAGGTCGACCCGCTGTCGATCACCGCATTCCAGTACGATCTCGTATGCAACGGCGTCGAGCTGTCCTCGGGCGCTGTTCGTAACCACGATCCCGAGATCATGATAAAGGCCTTCGAGATGGTCCGCCTCGGCGAGGACGATGTCAAGGCCAAGTTCCCGGCAATGTACAACGCGTTCTGCTACGGTGCGCCTCCCCATGCCGGCATCGCCCCGGGCGTTGACCGTATGGTCATGCTGCTCGCAGGCGAGGATTCCATCCGCGAGATCATCCCCTTCCCGATGAACAAGAACGCGCAGGATATCATGATGGGCGCTCCCTCCGTTGTCGAGCAGAAGCAGCTTGACGAGCTGAACATTGCGATAACCTGCCCCGCAGAAGAATAAAAATTAAACAAGGACTGCGGAAGCAGTCCTTGTTTTTGAAAAATATGGTGGTAAAATATGCTTGCAACTATAAGATCGCTCGGCGTTAAGGGCATCGGAGGCTACGGCGTCTCGGTCGAGGTCTTCGTGTCAAACGGCCTTGTCAACTTCGACATCGTCGGTCTGCCGGACGCCGCGGTGAAGGAGGCGCGTGAGAGAGTGCGCGCCGCAATAAAATCAAACGGCTTCAAGTTCCCGGTGAGCCGCGTGACAGTCAACCTTGCTCCGGCGGACACAAAAAAGGCGGGCACGGTCTACGATCTGCCGATCATGCTCGGTATCCTTGCGGCGACTGGTGTTATACGCCAGCCGAAGCCCGACTGCGCCTTTTTCGGCGAGCTTTCCTTAAACGGTACGCTCAGGCACGTAAACGGCGCTCTGCCCATGGCGGTCGCCGCCGCACGCGAGGGCATACGCGAGCTGTTCGTTCCGGCCGATAATGCGCAGGAGGCGTCCTATGCCGAGGGCGTTACGGTGTATCCGATCGAGAATGTATCCGAGCTCATTGCGCATCTGCGCGGCGAGTTTCGCATAAAGCCGATAGAAGCGCCGGAGCTTGACCCGACGGCTGTGAAATATCTCGATTTTTCCGATGTCAAGGGTCAGGAGAACGTTAAGCGCGCCATGGAGATCGCAGCAGCCGGCGGACACAATATGCTCATGGTCGGCCCCCCGGGAGCGGGCAAGAGCATGATGAGCAAGCGCCTGCCGGGAATACTGCCGGCCATGACGCGAGAGGAAATGCTCAAATCCACGGAGATATATTCCGTCGCCGGGCTCACGGGAAAGAACAACCCGATAATAGCTGCCCGCCCCTTCCGAGCGCCGCACCACACCGTTTCGAGCACCGCGATCTCCGGCGGCGGCACGATACCGCGGCCGGGCGAGATAAGCCTTGCGCACAACGGGGTTTTGTTTTTAGACGAGCTTCCCGAATTCCGCAAGGACGTGCTTGAGGTTCTGCGGCAGCCGCTTGAGGACGGTGAGGTCACCGTCTCGCGCGTCGCGGGAACCGAGACGTTCCCTGCAAACTTCATGCTCGTGTGCGCGATGAATCCCTGCAAGTGCGGCTGGTACGGCCATCCCTCCGGGCGCTGCCGATGCTCGGCAAACGAGGTGCGCGCATACCACAGCCGCATATCCGGACCGCTTTTGGATCGCATCGACATCATCGTCGAGGCTCCGGCGCTCGAGTATGAGGAGCTTAAAAACCGCGCACCGGCCGAGAGCTCGGCGGATATAAAGCGCCGCGTCGATGCGGCCCGGCTTATCCAGCGCAAGCGCTTTGAGGGCACGGACATACTCAGCAACTCCGGAATGAACACGAAGGCACTCAATACATACTGCGTTCTTACGCCCGAGTGCGAGCAGCTCATGCACGAGGCCTTTGACCGCATGGGGCTCACCGCCCGTAGCTATGACCGCATTCTGCGCGTTGCGCGCACTATTGCCGACCTGGATGGTGAGGAGACCATCGGCGCGATGCACATAGCCGAGGCGATACAATACAGAACCTACGACTTCCGAGATAACATATGATTTGAAAAGCTCGAGGCTTTGCTTTCGATATGCACAGCCGCGGCTTGCGTGATAAGCCTATAAAAAGACTGTTTTTGAGATTGCAGCGGCGCTGGCCGCGGGCAACGTGCTGAAAAGGAGAACAAGAATATGAACAGAGACATTGACGTCAGCAGCATGAAGATTGACCTTTATTCCGACAAATCGGTCAGGGAATTCAACGCCGAGGCCGCAGGTGCGGACAGCCGCATGTGGCTGAGCAACGTAGCCGCTGAGGTCGCGGCAGAGTCCGCGGCGCTGGCCGTAAAGTCGCTGCGCAAGTCCGGCCTTGAGGACGCAGAGCTTAAAAACGCCGAGCATTTTATTGAGGTTCTGCGCAAGTTTTTCCTCAAGACCATCGACCAGGAGCTCCAGTCGCGCGCTGAGTGGGACAAGGAGGTCGCGCTTGGCAAAACTCAAGCGTATATTGAGGGCGGCGTGTTTGCCGCATGCTCGGAGATAGACGAGATACTCTATGGCATGATAAAGCTCATCGACATGCTTGAGACAGTCGAGCCCAAGCTCAAGCCGGAGGCATGTGCCGATGCCGCGGCAGCGGTCACGATAGGCCGCAGCGCGATGGAGTGTGTCAGGCTTCAGAGATATCACTATTCGACGCTCATAACGGGCGACGTCAACTCCATGGCCATGCGCCGCGAGCCGGAGCTCGCCATTTCAGACTGCACCGGGCGCTATGACGCGCTGTACAAAAAGCTTCAGGAAAAGATAAAGTAAAAAGCAAAATGAACAGGGGCTCTGCGTTATCTCCGCAGAGCCCCTGATATATAACATATAAAAGTGTCCGTAAACGCGAAATGACCCTTGACTGCGCGGTTTCTTTACACCGTTTTGCTGAGAGCAGTCAAGGGTCATTTCTGAGCATTCTTGATATCTAACATCATTGGTTACCTCTCTTTCTGCAGAATGGATGCCGCCTGTCAACGGAACGTAAATCCAAACACACTGAATATATTGCTAAGATCAATCTCCCCAAGCGGGATAGGGCCTTGTGTTCTCGTTCTCTTCATATTTTGACTTCGGCATCGTCCCCCTCGCTATCGGATTATCCGATCTCAGAGGGGCGGATCAGATGTACATTGGTATCACCCTTTCTGTGATTTAAAGATATCAAATTTGTGTGAGCAATTCAAGAGCAATAGTGTATGAATTACGGCACGGCTTATTGTGCAAATACACAGAAAATATGAACAATTATTCGACACTGTTGACATATCTCACAAATGGCCATATAATTAATACGTTGTGTGCGTGCCAAGGCTCTGCCTTCGGCACGCTTATTGCGTCTTTACTCAAATGATGATATAATAACTTGTTAAAAACAATTAGGAGCATAGCATATGATAAACGACATTATTCTTCTCAAGCAGGGCGAGATAGTCCTCAAGGGCTTGAACCGCCGCTCGTTCGAGCAGAAGCTCATGAGCAATATAAAGCGCCGCCTCGCCGCTATCGGCAAATTCAAGGTCTACTGCATGCAGTCTACGGTGTACATTGAGCCCGTGGACGAAACAAGCGATATGGACGCGGCCTTTGAGGCGATGACGAAGGTATTCGGACTTGCGTCGGTGAACCGTGCGGCAGGCTGCGAAAAGGATGCGAAAAGGATTGCCGAGCTTGCCATCGAGTATCTCAGGGACGATATGCTCGCTGCAAAAAGCTTCAAGGCCGAGGCAAAGCGCGGCGACAAGAGCTTTCCCATGACGAGCATCGAGCTTGCGCAGTTTGTCGGCGGCGAGCTTGCCGAGGCATACCCCGACTGCGAGGTAGACGTGCATGACCCGGAGCTTACGGTGTACATCGAGGTGCGCGATCTGGCCGCCTATGTCCACGCGGCTCCCACGCCCGGCGCGGGCGGTATGCCGGTCGGTGCAAACGGCACTGCGGTGACGCTCCTGTCCGGCGGTATCGACAGCCCTGTGTCGAGCTATATGATAGCAAAGCGCGGCGTGCATTTGATTCCGGTGCATTTTTTCTCTTTTCCCTATACCTCGGAGCAGGCAAAGCAGAAGGTCATCGAGCTTGCCCGGCTTCTGACTGATTACTGCGGCAGAATGACAATTGAGGTTGTTCCGTTTACGCACATTCAGGAGGAGATACGTGCAAAGTGCGATGAGGATTACTTCACGCTCATTATGCGCCGCTTTATGATGCGCATTGCGCAAAGGATTGCCGAAGCAAACGGCGCAAAGGCCATTGTAACGGGCGAAAATCTCGGTCAGGTCGCAAGTCAGACAATGGAGGCCATGGCTTCTACGCAGGCGGTCACAAATCTGCCCGTCCTGCAGCCGCTTATCGGCATGGATAAGGAGGAGATAGTACGCCTTGCTCGTAAAATAGGAACGTTTGAAACGTCAATACTTCCATATGAGGACTGCTGTACGGTCTTTACGCCCAAGCACCCCAAAACCAAGCCCAGGCTGCACGACGTCGAGCAGATAGAGTCCGCGCTGGATATCGACGCGCTTGTTGAAGAGGCGTATGCCGGCATTGAAAGAATAAAGGTAGGCGACTGAAATTGAAAAAGGCATATAATGTCGAGATACTCTCCGTCGGAACGGAGATACTGCTCGGCCACACGACTAATACCGACGCAAGAGATATATCCCTCATGCTCTCGGAGCTCGGTATAAACGTTAAGTACCACACCGTTGTCGGCGATAACCCGCAGCGCCTTGCCGACTGCATCGAGATCGCACGCAAAAGAGCGGATATTATAATATCCACCGGCGGCCTCGGTCCGACCTGCGACGATCTTACAAAGCAGATTCTCGCCAGTTCCTTCGGGCTTGAGCTTGAGATGCACGAGGACGAAAAGCTCCGCCTTTACGATTATCTGACAAACCGAGGCTACAGCAGGGAGATGACCGAAAACAATCTAAAGCAGGCCATGCTGCCTGTAGGCTGCACGGTTTTCCACAACGATTGGGGCACGGCTCCCGGCTGCGCATTCAAGGCATCCGACGGCACGATAGTCCTCATGCTGCCGGGGCCTCCGAAGGAGTGCGACGCGATGTTCCGCGCCTGCGCCATGCCGTATCTGCGCTCACTTTCCGACGAGCAGATAGTCTCGCACGCAATCCATGTTTTCGGTATGTCCGAAAGCGCGATGGATCAGATATTCCGCGACGAGATGAACGCCATGACAAACCCGACCATGGCGCCATACGCCAAGGAGGGCGACTGCCTTTTGCAGGTCACGGCCAAGGCCGAGAGCGTCGAGAAGGCCGAGGAGATGATGATGCCCGTCATTGAGCACGTTAAGGATGTGCTCGGCGACATCATCTTCGGAATCGACGTCAACACCGTTGAAGAGAGCGTCATGCAGCTTTTAAAGGAAAAGAGGATGACCTTCGCCGCGGCCGAGAGCTGCACCGGAGGCGAGCTTGCAAAGCGCTTTACCGATATGCCCGGCGCGAGCGAGTTCTTCCTCGGCGGCGTGACGACCTATACGAATGAGGCGAAGGCAAAGCTTCTCGGCATAGACCTCGCGCTCATCGAGGAAAAGACCGCCGTAAGCTACGAGGTGGCTAAGGAAATGGCAGAGCGCGTGAGGGCGCTTCTCAATGCCGATATGGGCATCGGCGTGACGGGGCTTGCAGGTCCCGACGGCGACGGCATTCACGAGGTCGGAACGGTTTTCGTGTCCCTCGCAACCAAGGACGGGACTTATGTGCGCGAGCTGCACGTCGGCGACCGCCGCACCCGCAGCTATATCCGCCGCGTCTCCGGAAACTATGCTTTCGACATGATGCGCCGCTATTTGCAGGGTCTTGAGGTCATAAAGGAATAAAAAACCGCCGGCCAAAAAGACCGGCGGTATTTCATTTTTTGAGCTTCAGCTCGCCGAGGCACGCGCCGCCGAGGATGAGCACCGCGCCCAGAAGCTGCACAGCGCCGAGCCTTTCGCCGAGAAACAGGGCGGAGACCATAAGCGCCGTCAGAGGGTCGACATAGCTTATAAGCGACGAGGTCTGCGCTGGGAGCTTTTGCAGCGCGGAAAAATACATGTAATACGCAAGTCCGGTGTTCACAAAGCCTATGATGAGAACATAGACGATATCATCCGCGCTCGGGATAACCGGCAGCTTAATGCCGTTTATAAGCAGGTAGAATATCATCACGATAAAGGATATGAACAGCTCGTAGGTTGAGCAGCTTAGTCCCGACATGTGCGTCACGCGCTTTGTAACGATTATAATGAGCGCGTAAAGCGCCGCGGCTCCCGCGCCGAGCAGCAGACCCGTCTGCACGTCCGAGCCCTCCGTTACGTTTCCGGATATGAACAGCATGCCGGCCGCTACCGCCATTACTGCGACGATCTTGTTGGCCTTCAGCTTTTCTTTGAAAATTATCGGGCTGAGTATGAGCGCGAGCATCGGGCCGCAGTAGTACACGAGCGTTGCGATGCTCACTCCGGCGTATCTGTACGCGCCGAACAGCAGCACCCAGTTAAAGCCCAGTGCCGCGCCGCCGACCGTTGCGGGAACGATGTCGCGTTTAAGATCGGAAAATGAAAAGCTGCGCCGCGCCGCGACGACGGCAAGCAGAAAAATAAAACCGAGGAAGGTGCGCATGAGAACTATCTCGGCGCTTGAGAGCGATATCTTTGCCACCAGCAGACCGTTCGTGCCGAATATTATCATCGCGGCGATGAACAATATGAGATTTTTCGAGCGATCCATAGGAATTTCCCCTAAATAAATGATTTTTCAGTATATCATCCGAAAGAGTACTTGTAAATAAAAAATGCCGGCCTCAGGCCGGCATAAATATTTTGCTTTACAGCACGAATTTTTTGCTGTATTCCGCGTAATACTCATCAAAGCAGTGCGAGCGCACCTCGATGAGGCTGTTTATATATTCGTGCGTATCAAAGCTGTCGGACTCAAGCTCTATAATCGCAACGGCGATGTTCGAGCAGTGATCGGAGATACGCTCGAGATTGGTGATAAGGTCGTTAAATACGAAGCCGTGGTTGAGCGTGCATATGCCCTTTTGCAGACGGTCGATATGATGCAGCTTCATCTCGTCGCATAGATTATCTATAAGCTCCTCAAGCGGCTCGACACGGTAGGCATTTTCAAGATCGTTATTGCAGAACGCATCAATCGCGGTGTTCATGACCTCGGTGACAGCGGAGATGAGGACATTAACCTCGCGTGCGGCATCCTCGGAGAAAACGATGCCCTTTTCATGCAGCTCCTGTGCGCACTCTGCGACGTTGAGCGCATGGTCGGAGATACGCTCGAAGTCGTTTATCGTGTGCAGATATTTGCCTACGGCCTCGTTCTGCTCGGAGTTTAATTCATGGCTCGTGATGTGGATAAGATATGTTCCGAGCTTATCTTCGTATTTGTCGACGATATCCTCGGTCTCTGTGATATGCCGGAAACCCTCATCGGAGTAGCTTCCTATGAGTGCAAAGGCATCAAACAGATTCTCACGCGCCTTTTTTGCCATGGAGTTTACGGTAAGGCGGCTCTGCTCGACGGCAAGCGCCGGATGGTCGAGAAAGCGCTCCTCAAGCCTTTCAAAATCCTCAAGGACGGCGGCGTCCTCGGGCTTATCCTTTATGATGAATTTGCATATCCTTTCAAGAAGCGAGATAAACGGAGCGAGCATCAGGACAATGACAAAGCGGAAGACAGTGTTCATAAGAGCAAGGCTCACCGTCGTCATTGTCGTTGACATGAACGAAAAATCGCATATCGCGTTGAGAGTATAGAAAACTATGCTGAACAGGATGACGCCGAGTGTATCTACCATCAGATACGACAGCGCGGTACGCTTACCGTCGGCGCTTGCTCCGAGAGCAGACAGCAGGACGGGAACGGCGGCACCGATAGCAATACCCATGATGATAGGCAGCGCGATATCAAAGCGTATGGCTCCCGTTACGGCCAGCGCCTGAAGGATACCGACGGCGGCCGAGGCGCTTTGGATAACGCTCGTAAACACGATGCCGAGCGCGATACCCAGAAGCGGGTTCGAGAAGGTGGTGAGCATGTTTACGAAGGTCTCGCTCGAGCGCAGCTCGTATACCGAGCCGCTCATTGCCTTCATGCCGAACATCAAAACCGCAAAGCCGAGCATTATCTCGCCGATATGCTTTTTTGCCTGACCGGAGCAGAACATGCGCAGGATGATACCGGTAACGGCGATGACTGCGGTCAGTGTGTCGGTTGAAAAAAGCTCAAGCCAGCCGGAGGAGCCGCCTCCGATGTCCGATAAGCAGATTATCCAGCCGGTGACGCTCGTGCCGATTATCGCACCCATGACGACGCCGATGGCCTGACGCACCTTCATCATGCCGGAGTTTACAAAGCCGACGACCATGACGGACGTTGCCGAGGACGACTGGATAACGGCTGTGACGCCGGTGCCGAGCAGAATGCCCTTAAGGGGCGTGCTCGAAAGGCGGAACAGAATAAGCTCGAGCTTGTTGCCTGCGACCTTTTTCAGGCTGTCGCCCATAAGGGCCATGCCGAAAAGGAACAGTGCAACACCGCCTAAAAGCTCAAGCACATTTGAAATCCCCAAAACCATGCTCTCCTGTAATCGATATTATCGCAATATAACTATACCTTATAAGCGGTCTAAAATCCAGTCATTTTTACGATTTGCGTCAATTATCCAAATAGCGCAAATCGAGCATGAGCGAATTTTGTGCTATATGCTTGCAAATTCGGGGCAGTGTGTTATTATTGTAGCTGACGAGAGTCGAACGCCAGTCGCCTGATCGCCGCTTTCAGGCTCTTTTTGACGGGCGTCAGCCTGCCAAAGCCGACAGGCGTTCGACTCCCGTCAGCTATAGCATCAGGGAGGCAGAGCCATGACAATATCAATAAAAACCGGAGCGAAAGCCGTCGCAAAATACACGGGAGTGCTGCTTGATTTTCTCAATAATACGAATGCAAAGCTCCGGCCGCTTGCGAATATCCCGTTTATCGGCGATACCATAGGTGACGTTCAGGACCTCATATCCATGCTGCATGATTATTACCACGGCAGCTATAAAAAGGTTCCGGCCGTCGTGATGCTCGGAACGGCGGCCATTGTCGCGTATCTCGTAAGCCCGTTTGACCTTATCCCGGACAATGTTCCGCTCCTGGGCTTTATAGACGATGCGCTTATAATAAACCTCGTCATTCAGCTTTGTATCGACAAGGAGCTTGACCGCTACCGCACATGGCGCGGCGTACAGAACGCGCAGGAGGCGTGATTGCCGATAAACATAAAAACCGGAGGCGAGCCTCCGGTTTCTTTACTTGTAGATTACCAGCGCCATGAACACCAGAGGCTCGGCGCTGCGGTTTACCATCGAATGACCCTCGCCGTCGGGGCAGAAGGCAGTGTCGCCCGCGTGCAGGGTAACGATGCTGCCGTTGTCGCTGTATTCGCCCTCACCGGACAGCACACAGTAGTATTCGCCGTCGCCCTTATGTATATGCCAGCCGAGCTCACTGCCCGGATCGAGAGTTACTACAGAGAATACTCTGCCCTTGCCGTAAAGCTCCTCCGGAGTTTCGATTATGCGCTTAAAGTGCACGCTGCCGCTGCCGCCGAATACGTTTTCGCTTGTTTCGCGCTTGTGTTCGTCATTCCTTATGATCATCAGTCGCTTCTCCTTCCGCCGATAATAATCAAAAATCTCATGAGCTGCGCAAGCGATACGGCCAGCGCCGCGACATAGGTCATTGCCGCCGCCGAGAGCACCTGCTTTGCCTGCCTGAATTCCTCGCCCTGCAAAAGATTCGTCTCTTCAATGGTCTTGAGCGCTCTTGATGAGGCGTTGAACTCCGTCGGAAGCGTTACAAGCTGGAATATGGTCACAAGCCCGTAAAGCGCGCAGCCGATGTACGCTATCGTCACGAACACCTCGCCGAAGGATGAGAGTATAAGGCCGAGGATTATGAGCGGAACGGAAAGCTTCGCGCCGATGTTTGTTATCGGAACTATCGCCGTGCGTATCTTAACTGGCGCATAGTTTGTTGCGTGCTGTATCGCGTGTCCTACCTCATGGCAGGCAACGCCTATTGCGACGGTCGAGGTGCTGCCGTACACATCGTCCGACAGGCGCACGACATTTGCCGAGGGATCGTAATGATCGGTAAGAGAGCCGGATATGTGCTCGATGGGCACGTTTGAAAGCCCGTTTCGGTCGAGCACCCAGCGCGCCGCCTGAGCGCCTGTAAGACCGCGTGAGTTGCGCGTATTTCTGTATTTTTTAAATGTTGAATTCACCCTTGAGCTCGCCCACATCGCAAACAGCATCGCGGGCAGCACAAGGACTATATACGTCCAGTCAATGTACATGCTTTACATCCCCAGTTCTTCGTCGATAAGTACGATCTCGACCTTGTCCATGTCCATCATCGGCCCCCAAAGGACGAGCATTGCATTGCAGATGCGCTCATTTGAGCGGCAGTCGTGGCACTTGTCATCGATCTTGCAGGGCGTATTTGCCGGAAAACGCTTGCAGTTTTGCACCGCGGCGGTGTTGCGCGCACGGAATACCGCCGACTCGAAGTCGGGGCAGATCTTATTTGTACCGGCAACGATATAAACGGTCTTGCGTCCGTAGACCTGACCGGCAAGACGGTTGCCGCGGCCGTCGATGTTTATGATCTCGCCCGTTTCGGCGATAGCGTTCGCGCTTGAGATAAATACCCTTGCTGCGTTTTCCTTATCAAGCGTTTCAAGCCCCGGCTCGCGCCAGTGCCAGAACACCTCGTTGCCGTTCTCGACAAGCTTGTCGTACAGGCCGAGCTGATCGACGGTTTTCGAGCCGCCGATACCTACGCTCGTGTCCTTTATCTCGCCGAGCAGATATTCGCAGGCCTCGCCGCCGCTTTTGAAATGCCGCACCGAAAAGTGACGGGCCTCGAGATTTTTTATTGTCCTTTCAATGTCCATATGTATCGCCTCCGTCAGAATTAACCTTCTGACGGATATTATATATTAGGAGCGTTTATTAATCAAGCCGCTTTTCAAGCTCCGTTACCAATGCACAGGCAGACTCGGCAAGCTCCCTTGCCGTTTCGGAGTCTTGCGCGTTTGCGGCAATGCGCACGGCGGCGGAGGCCGACAGGGGAGAGATGCGCAGCTCGTAATCCTCGCCGCGCAGGGCAAAGCCGTCCGAATAGTCCGCGCCGAGATCGAGAAACGCGGCGCTTATGCTGTCCATAAGCCGCGCCCGGTCTGAACAGCGGCAGTCGGAGTGCTCCATGCAATCGCACTCGGGATCGGAGCACTCATCCTGATCACAAAGCTCAAAGCCGCCGCAAAGCTCCAGCCTGAGCTTTCCCGATAATGCATCGGCGCAGCATTCGTAGTAGCTCTTCGGAGTTCCGATGTCGCACCAGTAGCCGTCACAGGGCACGCCGAGAAGCTTTTCGCCCTTATCCAGAAGCATGGGGAACAGATCCTTTGCAAAGTCAAATTCGGCGCTTTTCGGCACGAGCTCCATCGCGTGCGGAGAGATAATATATATGCCGGTATTGACGAGATTTGTAACAACGTGCCGCCAGTCGGGCTTTTCGACAAACGAGCGTACGAATCCCTCGCGGTCGCACAGAGCAAGGCCGTAGCGCAGAGGCTCGGATTCCGGACACAGAGCGATAGTTGCCGCCGGGCGGCGCTTTTTGTGCTCTGATATGAGTTCACCAAGATCAATATCGCAGGCCGCGTCGCCGGATATGACGAGAAAATCCTCATTCCCGTAAAAGTCCTCACAGTTTTTGACTCCGCCGGCCGTGCCGAGAGCCTCAGCTTCAACGCGATAGCTTAAGCTGACGCCGAGCCTCTCGCCGCTGCCGAAATAGGCTTTGATATCGTCCGGGCGGTATTTTAAGGCCGCGCAGATGTCCGTTATCCCGTGCTTTTTCAAAAGCAGGATTATATGCTCCATTACCGGTCTGCCGCAAAGCGGAACCAGCGGCTTCGGCATATCGCCCGTCACGGGCTTTAAGCGCCTGCCCTCGCCGCCGGCCATGATTATAGCTTTCATAAATATCTCCCTCCCACAGCTTATTGTTGCCGCGCAGAGCCGACATATTCTAAGAAAGCTCTTGACTTTGACGGAAAAGTGAATTATAATACACAAGCTGAACATTTCAATATTGTTTTGTACTCGGAGAAGTCGCGTAGTCCGGCCGAGCGCGCACGATTGGAAATCGTGTAACACCCATAAGGTGTTCGAGGGTTCAAATCCCTCCTTCTCCGCCATAAGTCCACCGTAATTTTGATAGAATTACGGTGGACTTTTTCTATGCCCGAAAACCGCTTGAAATAAGGCTTTTCGGCTGTTTCAGCACATAAGCGAATCCCGCTGCAGAGCAATTCTGCGGCGGGGGTTCGTGTTTTTTGCGAGGATTGTGGCGTTCTGTTCCGTCGTAATCGTTAAACAGCCGGGTAATCGTTGAACTACTGTGGGTATTCGTTAAACCGCCGAGTTCTGATAATACTCTTTATGAGAAAATCGGCGATGAAGTGCATCCTTTGGATACTCCCCTTTGATATTCCTGAAAGCTGGGAGTGAAAGTGAATTCGATTTAAAGATTTAGTCGACTATTCGATGGGAAAAACGCCTCCGCGGAAAGAGACGGAATATTGGAGCAACGGTACGCTTCCTTGGGTTTCTATTGCGGATTTGGTGGCAGATGGGACTGTAACGTAACCAAAGAATGTGTCAATAGCTTTGCTACCGAAAACACATTTAGAGGAAAAATCAGCAAGGCTGGTACCTTGTTGATGAGTTTCAAGTTGACGGTCGGAAAGGTATCGATATTGGGAATCGTTGCATTTCATAACGAAGCCATCATTTCAATATACCCGTTTGTTGACCCCGATAAAATAACCACAATGTTCCTGTTCGCTACGTTGCCGCTTCTCTCGCAAAGCGGCAATACAAAATCGGCAATCAAGGGTAACACTCTTAATTCGAATAGCTTAAATCGGAAATCTCCCTGTTCGTCAAGTTTGTATAAACGCAGGCATTGCTTGCCAAGTATAACGTCTCAGACGCGGCTTCTTCTTTTCAATAAATGCCTGTGGCTGTATAAGCAGAAAATCAAATTCCATCATTCTTCCGCCAGATCGGCAACCAGCTTGATGTCGCTGACCGCCAGAGCAAGCTGAAGCTTGTTTTCAAATCCGGTTTTTTGCAGCATATTTGCCACATGGAATTTGACCGTTGACACCTCGCAGCTCATCTCCGCCGCGATGCGTGCGTAGGTCAGTCCCCGCAGCAGATGCCGCAGAACTTTCAATTCCGTCTTTGTAAATTCCGTGCTTTTTGCCATGCCGATTTCGACCGTCGGAGGCGCGTCCGGAAAGATGTGCTCACCCGCCATCGTCTGACGGACGACATCCATCAAACGCTTCTGCGCAGAGTCCTTGTACCACAGGCTGTCGGCTCCTGACTTCTTTGCCTCGTCCAGAACGGCACCGTCGATCAGCGAGGTCACAACAATGATTTTGCTCTTCGGCTGTATGGCTTTGATCTGGCGAACGGCAGTCAGCCCGTTCTCACGGTTCTCCGTTTGCACATCCATCAAAATCAGATCGACAGAATTTATTCGGCACATCTCAACCGCCTGCTTTGCGCCGGGAATGGACGCTATGATCCGGCATCCCTCCTCGGCACGGAAATAGCTTTCCAGCAAACTGCGGATCATGGTCTGGTCTTCAACGATCATTACTCTCATGTACTGCTTCCTCCTGTTCCGGCAGACTGAGCATCAGCTTAAACCGAGGGATACTCTGAACCTCCATTTTGCCGCCTGCTTCTTCTATGCGTTGACGCAGCATGGAAAGACCTCCGCCCTCTGTGATTTTTTCCTTCGGCGCTGCGCCGTTATTGGTCAGAGATATCTCCATACAGCCCGGTTTCCGCCAAAAGAACACATACAACTCTGTTCCGTCTGCGTGACGGACACAGTTCGCCGCACATTCGCAGATCGCCAGCGCGCTGAGTGCGCACATCCGCTGCGTTTGCGGCTCATTCCCTGTCAGCAGAACTCTAACGCCCAGCTCTCCCGCTCGTTTTTTCGCCGCCTTCAGCGGTTCGGATTGCGCCGTTATTTGGCCGGAGCGATAAAGCACTGAAATTGACTGCTCCCACAGCGCCGCGTTTGCATGAATTTCCTTCTGATCCGTGTGCCGGAGCAACAACCGGCGTGCCGCGAGAATACAATGTCCAATGTCATCGTGCACGCGCAGCTTCATCGCCAGCGTCTCTTCCTGACGGATAATCTCTGGCATCTGCGCCAGCAGCCGCCGCATCCGAGCATTTGCCTCTGCCAGCTTTGCATTTTCCGCGTTCATCTGATCCTGCTTTCGGATCATCTCCGTAACGTCTGCGGCGGTGACTTGCGTATATCGGACACCCGCTTTTGTTGTGATTTGCTCCTGTGCAAAGCGCAGCGCCTTCCCGTCCGGAAAGCGGTAGATCCGAAGGCGAGGGTCCAAACAGATCACAGTTGAAGGCGGCGACTGCAGGGCGCTCTGCATCTCCGCGAGAGACTGTATGTCCCCTTTTCGCAGCCAGTTCACAATGACGAGCATCCGGCGGTTGACAAGTCGCACCACGCCGTTTTTATCGAAGAAGCAGGCCGCGATGGGCAGACTGTCGAAGCTTTCCTTAATCCTGTCCATACGCCTTTACCCTCTCGATCTTTCCAGCTTCTGCGTCACATATTGCAGTCCGTCCTCATCCTGCTCCCATTCCAGACCCGGAAACCGTGCGCGCAGCCCGCAGAGCGGCTCCGCCGCTGAAACACAGAGAGCAATCTCCACCTGCTTACCAATCTCTATGGAGATCAGCAGCGCACGCAGCGATTCCAATGCCGCCTCCACAACCGCCTCAAACAGATCGTAGACTTGTGTTGCCTGTTCAACGGTAAGTTGACCGTCTCCTCGGACAATCGCCTTGCAGTCGGCGCCATAGACACTGATATTCTCGGAAGATTCATTGAGACACAGCCGAAGCTCCTGCACGCTGATTGCACCGCGCTGCACGCCGACAAAAATCAGATTGCTCCTACGCTTGATGTAGGTCCCGATGATGATGACCTGCCCGAGTAGGTGTCTGGCTCTGTCTGAAGCTTCCGTCTTCTGCAATTCAGCCAGCAGATCCCGCAGCATCGCGATCTGCCGGGCGGTCTGCGCCTCCATCATGTCATACAAGCGGTTTTCCTCCGTCAGCTTCAGCCATCTTGCACGCTGTGCATTCTCTACTGCCAGAACGTTGCCGGTATCACGCAGCTCATCCCTTGTCAGCTCCAGCTCCTTTCGGATCTGATTCAGCGCAGAGATGTCCTCCTTCCAGAACACCCAGCTGCGGCGCAGCTTGTGTCGCTTTAAAAGCGTATCGTCTCCCAAACGGAGGGTATCCTGCTGCATCTGCCGCAGCTCGCTTTGCGGCAAAGCCCCCTGCATGGCAACAGACACATATTGGGTGCAAAATGCATGATCCGTAATCTGGACAGGCAGGCTCGTTGCCTCAAAAAGCTCGTCGTATCCGAGGTTGGACTGAATCAGCCCGCATTGAATGCAGCATTCAAGAATGCTCGCAAAGATCAGGCACTGCGACACCGTCATATCGCCCGCGAGAACCCAGACCCAATGGATCTTTTTAACATACGCGCAAGCATAGGCCATGGAAAGCGCAAGCGGAACCAGCGGCAGCCAGCGAATTCTCCTGCTGCGCGGGATGCGGCAGTTTTTCACCATCGAAAGAAGCGCGAACCCCGCGCACAGGGCCTCCCAAGCCAGCACGAAGAAATAGCCGCTCTCATACCGATACGCCCGATCCGATAAAACGCCGGACGGGAAGGAAAACACCTGCTGGTGCAGATCATTGGTCAGAACGAGCAAAAGAAGCAGCAGCGTTGGAAAATACAGAAGCTTGGTCCATCGCGGCAGCTGAAAATCCTCTCCCTTGCCCAGTGACAGGGAAACAAAGACCGATAGCATGGGGATGAGCAGCATCGGGAAATAGTAGAAGTACCACAGCCAGCGCTCGGCATCCATGTTATCAATGGAATATTTGATTGAGCGCAGCAGGATCCACAGCACCATCAACACCGAGATTGCCAACAGATAGCGGCGCACCTGCGTCTGCACGATGCGCATCCGGATGGAGTAGCACCACGCGCTGAACAAAAACACATAGATCCCGCTGCGCAGGTGGTTGACAGCCGAAGAATGAAAAACATGCCGGCTGGCATAGCGGAGCCACATGGCAAACGCAATGAGCGCCAACACGCCAAAGGCATATAAAAGGCTCTTTTTTGTCGCGTTACCCATATCGATTCCCTCCGTACTCTGCACATTCACATGAATAGTGTACCATACGGACGGAAAAAGGCAACACGGTTTTGCCCATTTCCTGAAGATAATCGAGATGGGGCGGGAGCTTTGAAAAAATAATTGCAGACCCTATCCAATCGGCGGGGGCAAAACGGGGCGATACCGATTAAAATAAAGAGGGAATATGCAAAGGAAGCGAAAGGCGGTGGAAAACACAGATGCGAAGGATTGTACTAGATATGAAAGGCGGCCTTTTGGCGGAGGCAGTCGTGCAATCGCTTTCGGGATGCGACATGGATTTTCTTGTCTACCGTTCTTCAAAGCCGGAGGAAACGCTTGCTCTGTGCCGTACCTGCCGTGCCAACGTGTTGGTGATGGAGGTCATCCGACAGGGTATCTGGAAGCTGAGCGAGCGACTCAGGCTCTGCAGTGCTGTAAGGCAGCTCGGTTGGGCCTGTAAGGTTCTGCTTCTGGTAGATGAGACCACGGACGAACTGCTTGCCTCAGAGGTGCGGCAGACGGTGAAGGATCAGCTCGCCGATAGTTTTATCTATGCGTCGGTATCCCCAACCTACCTCGCGGGGGTAATCGACACGCTTTGAAAGGATGGGTGAAAAATGAAAAAACTTTGGGCATACCGAAGGCGGGGAAAGAAGTACATAAAAGCTGGATAAATGAAACCGGCATTGGGTACAACCGGAGGCGTGTCGGCCGATGAGCCGAAAGCGTATTTGCTTGCAAGGCGATCGCCGAAAACGTTTCTTTGATACCAAGTATCTGACGGACTCAATTAATACAATGTAAAAGGAGAAAGCAAGATGAAATCAACCACACAACGCAGGATGTTCAGCTTACTGCTTGCATTGGTAATGCTGTTCAGCCTCCTCCCCGCCTTGGGGAGCACCGCCTCTGCCGCCGGCAGCGGCACCACCGAAAGCAATCCGAAAATCGTTACCACCTATGCAGAGCTCAGCTCCGCCCTGAGCTCCGGCACAGCCTATGTCAAGCTCGGCGCCAACATTAACACCAAGGGACTCAACGACGGCGCGGGATATACCAAGTCCATCCAACAGACCGGAACGGTTCAACTGGATCTTGACGGCTATTCCGTGACCTTTTTCAGCAGAACCTCTCCGCTCCCGGCTGCCATCCGCGTGAAGGGCGACCTGTCGGTCAAGGACAGCCGCGGCGGCGGCAAGCTCTACATCGACGCCAATCCCAATACGGCCAGCAGCAAGCAGGTGCTGATCCACGCCGAGACCGGAAGCTTCACGCTCAACAGCGGGCGGATCGGCGTCGATAACGGTCTTGCCAAAAACAGCATTGTGGTCGTCGAGGGCAAGGGCGACGCGAAGGTCGTCTTTAACGGCGGCAAGGTCGACGCCATCTCCCCGAAGGTCGGCATCCCCTATGTCTATTCCGCCCTGCTGTCGTCCAACTGCAAGGCCGAATTCAACGGCGGCGAGTTCGAGGGGCTGGTCGGCTTCACCTACGCCACCCGGACGGACGGGATAAGCAAGCCGAAAGCCGTGATCAACGGCGGCAAGTTCAAGGGCGGTATCGTCGTTAAAAAGGGCAGCGAGACCATCACGGAGGGGCGGTCTTTCCCCATCAGCATCCGCGGCGGCAGCTTCGGCCGCGGCCTCTTCACGGAGAATTTCGCGCTCAGCAGCAGCGAGCAGACCCTGGAAAACTTTGCCTTTGCCGCAATATTCCCGGAGAGGACCGCTCTGCTTCGCCCCGACGAGCGGACCCGCCTGATCTACCGTCAGAAGGACGTCAAGACCGAATACATGGCCAACTCCGTCTCGAAAGAGTACCTCATCGCCCTGTCAACCAAGAATCTTGACGACTATAAGCGCGTCGCCTTCTCGTCCTACAGCGGCACGGCCTATACCGACGTCTGCACCAATGCCTTCGGTCTGGTCAAGGTGGAGGTCAACGGTGAGCCGGCCTATGTTCCGCACCAGATGGACGTGACGGGCGGCTACAACGGCGCTCCGCTGTACATGGTCAATCCGAACAAGCGGCTCCGGTTCTACTGGAACCCCCTGCCGCAGGCGATGAGGGACGCAGGCTACAGACAGAAGATCAAGTACACGCTCAACGGTACGGATTATCCCGTCACCGCCAGCAGCTACAATAACAATCTCTTGTTTCAGATTATCCCTGTGAATAGCTATAGCTACCAGACGGAGGTGCAGAAGCTGGCGATCACCGTTGAGCTTTATAAGGACGGCGAGCCGCTGACTCTGAGCGGCGCTTCCAATGCGTTCCTGATGCGCTACCGGATGATGTCGGAGACCGATGTCGCCATTCCCGAGGTCACGCTGACGGTGAAGGACGGCGACCTGACCGCCACCTCCGCCGCGACCGACAGCCCGATTACCGTCTCCGAGGGCGAAGACTGCACCGTTAACAGTCAGGTGAACTGGGCGGACAACGGAGATGTGCGCAACAAGAGCGTGGTTCTGAAGGCGAAGCAAGGCTTCTATCTGACGAAGGACACGAAATTCAACGTCGCCGGGGCGAGCAGCATCACGGCAAAGTGGCTCTACAGCACGGACGGCGGTCAGACCTGCGTCGTCGGCGTGGAGGCGAAGGAGTGCGAGCTGATCACCGAGGCAAAGGGCATCGTGCGCGGTCTGGTCTATTATAATCGCGTCAACGACATCTATGTGGAGTCGTATGAGCCGAGCAAATACACCATCACCGTCAAGAAGGTCAGCGAATACATCCGCTCCTCCGGCTCTACTATCTATGACAGCTTCCTGTGGCCGGATGAGCTGCTCGACGAGACCGGCGCCCCCTATTATCTCTACTGCACAGTCGAGGCAAAGCCCGGCTATGTGTTCCGCAGCGGCACCGGAACGCTGAAATATGCCAATGAGGAGTGGAAGCCCGGAAAATGGGCGGGGGCCATTTGGAACGACGATTGGACCGACATGGACAACATCAGCGCCGGCGCGTGCTATAAGCTGCACGACGAGTCAGACACCAATATGGGCGGCCTTTGGCTGAACCGGCTCGAGCTGACCAGCCTGAATCTGTCCGTGAAGGCACCTGTCGCAGGCGAAAGCCCCGCACCGGGCAGTGACTACTGCAAGATCGACGGCCTGCCGCCGTATATGACGCTCGAGCGCGTCGATTGGCTGAAGTGCTATGACGACTGGACCTACTATTCCGATAAGCCCTTTACCTTCCGGGCAGGAAAAACGTCGGACGGTGAGAGCTGCGAATACCAGTGCTTTATCTATGTCTCCTATGACCTTAGCGGCGTCGGGGTCGCGAAGGGTGCCAAGTTCTACCTCAACGACACGCCGTGCAAGCTGGACTGGGAGAAAAAGTTCTTCTGGACTGAAACCATGACCGCCGAGGGCACCCCCGTGCAGGAGGATCCCGTTATCACGGCCAAGGCAGGCGCCAACGGCACAATCACGCCCTCCGGCAACGTCACCGTCAAGGCCGGCGCGGATCAAGCCTTTGCCATCCAACCGAACAGCGGCTATACCGTGTCCAAGGTGCTGGTAGACGGAACGGACGTCGGCGCGGTGACGTCGTACACCTTCAAGAACGTCACGGCCAACCATACCATCGAGGTGGTTTTTGCGAAGGTGGAAGCAAAGCCGACCAATCCCTTCGTCGACGTTGCCGAGGGAACATACTACTATGACCCGGTGCTTTGGGCGGTGGCAAACGGCATTACCTCCGGCGTGAATGCGACGCATTTTGACCCGAACGGTACCTGTACGCGTGCACATGCCGTGACCTTCCTGTGGAGAGCTGCGGGACAGCCGGAGCCGAAAACGACGCAAATGCCGTTTAAGGACGTGAAGGCAGGCAGCTACTACGAAAAGGCCGTGCTCTGGGCCGTGGAAAACAAGATCACCAATGGTACCAGTACCACCACCTTCAGCCCGGACGAAAACTGCACCCGCGCGCAGATCGTCACCTTCCTTTGGCGCAGTGAGGGCGAGCCATATGCCAGCGATAGCAATAACCCGTTCACGGACATCGCATCAGACTACTACATGGATGCCGTTTTCTGGGCAGTCAAGGAAGGCATTACAAACGGCACCACCCCCACGACCTTCAGTCCGAACGATAGGTGCACCCGTGCGCAGATCGTCACCTTTATCTACCGCGCAATGCATCTCTGACCGTGAAAGAGCGCGGCGGGTAACCGCCGCGCATGACACGAAAGCACAATGTAAAATCATACTACTTTACAGTATAAGGAGTGGTTATATTGCAGGTCGTAATTCAGAAAATCCCTGAGAATCTCTCGGAATTTGAGATGCTCACCGCCGAGGGACGGCAGCCGGAGCGTATCTGTGCCCTGCTTCTGTGCGCGCTGGCTCTGTTTGACCGGGATAAGAATGTAGGCACTGCCGCGATGAACCTTCTGCGCGGTCCGAAGCCCATGACGCCGTATGACGGCCAGTTCCTGCGCGATCGGCTGCGCGGTAAAGCCTATCTGCCGCTTGCGTATTTCGAAGGCGCCACACCGGAAAACGGGTATCAGCCGCACGTGCCGTACACGCTGAACGTGATGGCGGACCCCAGGCCGCAGGACACGGAGCCGGGCTATCTGCGTGTATTCCTTAAAACGGCTGGCGCGGATTCGCCGCGGCCCATGAAGCTGCGGCAGAAAACCTCGACCGGTGAATGGTTCCTTTGGGAATGCTCCAGCATTCTCAGCGGCATCCGCATTCCCGCGGCGGAGGACCCATGGGCATGATCATGGCGCGGCGGATGGGCGGTATGAACGCACAGGATCTCCGGAATTTTTGTCATGAATCGAGAAAACAACGCTGGCAGACCAGTACAGTGGAAAGCATCCTTCAAAACGAGAAATACAAGGGTGCGGCACTCCTTCAAAAATGCTTCACGGTCGATTTCCTCATAAAAAAGAGGAAGGTCAATGAGGGCGAGGTGCCGCAGTATTATGTGGAACACAGCCATGAGCCTATCAAAAGTCTGGAATTCGACCTCAAAATACCGCAGGGTCATCTGGCAATGCAACGGCAAAATCAAGGGCGAGCACAAATGCGAAACGCCGCATCTGAACGAGGAAACCATTAAAGCGCGGTTCGTGACCGCCCTCAACGCCATTATCGACAGCAAGGACGGCATCCTTGAGGACTGCCGTCTGATGCAAACCACGCTGACGGACTGTACAGGCATTGATACAGAAATCAAGAGTCTGCTTGAGGAGATCGATGTGGTGACCGAACTGACAAAACGCTGCATTGCGGAGAATTCGCAAACGGCGCAGAACCAGGAGGAGTACACCGCCCGGTACAATGGGTTTGTGGAGCGGTACGAAAAAGCCAAGGCACAGCTTGAGCAACTCCGCACCACAAAGGCTGAAAGGGAAGCCCAGGCAGAAGCCATCGGAGCGTTTATGTTTGAGGTGCAGGAATTAGATACCATTACCGAGTTTGACGAAAAGCTCTGGCTGACCATAATCGACACGGTGACCATCCACGCAGACGGACGGATGACTTTCAAATTCCAGGGCGGCACAGAAATCGAGGCGTGAGTCCCAACAAAAATGAAAAGACCGCAGGTTTCAACGCCTGCGGTTTATTGCTGTCCCCACGGGTAGAGTAATGCACCCCCTAAAGCCGTGGTTGCACCCCCTAAATCGGGAACTGCACCCCCCTTTGAACCGTAGTTGCACCCCCCCTTACCGGGTTTCTATCAAAATTAGAGTCATTTGCCATAAAAAAGCTTCCGCCATCCCTCGCCTCCTAATAAGAAAACATAAGAAAGTCAGTAAAATCAATGTTTTCAAAGGCAGGGAACACGGTACGAAGTCAAAAAATCTCATACTGACAGGCACGAAGGGCGCTGATTTTCACATCAGCGCCCTTTTCCTGTCCCCACGCCATAGGCAGCCGCCCTATGGCGTTTTTTCATATCCGTACCTATACCCACCCGAAAAATGTATCAATTAGGGTGCGAAAACCTCTGTTTTTTCCTCTCAGAGCGCCGCTTGAAGGGCGGCGTGGGTGTTTTCCCATGGGAAGCGTCCGAGAGGCAGGACAGGGGCTTTTTTGCGCCAAAATCAACACTTTTCAAAACCAGAGAAAGGAGGCGCCGGATATGGCAGTTTTCCGCATCGAAAAGACCAGAGATTACACGGTCATGTCCAACTACCACCTGCGGGACAGGTCGCTGTCCCTGAAAGCGAAGGGGCTGCTGTCCCTCATGCTGTCGCTGCCGGAGGACTGGGACTACACCATGAAGGGGCTTGCCCGCATCTGCAAGGACGGCATCGACAGCATCAGCGGCGGGATCCGGGAGCTGGAGGCGCACGGCTATCTCGTCCGGGCGCGCGTCCGCAACGAGAACGGGCAGCTTGGCTCCATCGAGTACACCATTTTGGAGCGGCCGAAGGAACCGGCACAGACGCCCGCGCCTATCCGGGAAAAACCTATACGGGAAAATCCAATACAGGTGAAGCCAATGTTGGATGCCCCTATTCAGGAGAACCCCGCCCAATTAAATACTAAAGAACAAAATAAAGAATTATCAATTACGCAAGGATCAAGTCCTATCCCATCAAGTCCCCCTACCCCCAGAGAAAAAAGCAGGATCGGACAGGACAGGATGCGGGAGCGCGAGAGCTACCGGGAGATCATTTTGGAGAATATCGACTACGATATCCTCACCCAGGATGAAAAGCTGGACAGGGACCGCCTGGACGAGCTGGTGGAGCTCATGGTGGATACCGTCTGCTCCAACCGGGAGATGATCCGTATCGCCGGGGACGACTACCCCGCCGAGGTGGTGAAGTCCCGGTTCTTGAAGATCGACAGCTCCCACATCGAGTATGTGCTGGAACGGATGCGGGAGAACACCACCTATGTCCGCAATATCAAGAA
>URAL01000018.1 GCA_900545805.1 uncultured Eubacteriales bacterium
GAAAAATTCCTCGACACCATGGAGCTTAGCGACGAAGAGATTGTTGTCGGCCTCAAGGCAGGTCTTGCAGAGCGCAGTGTCGTTCCCGTCGTCTGCGGCGCGGCAATGTCCAACATCGGCACCGAGGCTGTCCTTCAGGCTGTCTGCGACTACGTCCCCGCTCCGGAGGATAAGTCTGCCGATCCCGTTTGCGGCTTTGTTTTCAAGACCGTTTCCGATCAGTTCGGCAAGTACAGCTTCGTAAAGGTCGTCTCCGGAAAGATTACCGCCGACCTGTCGCTGCGCAACGTCCGCGCCTCCAGCACCGACAAGCTTGGCAGACTCTACACCATCTGCGGCAAGAAGACCACCGAGGTCAAGGAAGCCTGCTGCGGCGACATTGTTGCCGTCGGCAAGATGGAGTGGAAGACCGGCGATACCGTCTGCGATCCCAAGCATGAGGTCGAGCTTCCGGCGCTCGAGATGCCCGATCCCTGCTACTCCATGGCTATCTCCCCCAAGACCAAGGGCCAGGATGACAAGGTCGCCGGCGGTCTTGCAAGGCTTAACGAGGAAGACGTCTCCTTTACCCTCGTCAACAACGCAGAGACCCATCAGATGGTCATCTCCGGCGCGGGCGACATTCAGGTTGACGTTCTGTGCGCAAAGCTCAAGAGCCGCTTCGGCGTCGAGACCGAGCTAAAGCCCGCTCGCGTTGCATACCGCGAGAAGATCAAGGGCAAGGTTGAGGCTCACGGCCGTCACAAGAAGCAGTCCGGCGGTTCCGGTCAGTTCGGTGACGTTTGGATCCGCTTCGAGCCGCAGGATGAGCAGGACGACATGATATTCGCAGAGGAGGTCTTCGGCGGCTCTGTCCCCAAGAACTTCTTCCCCTCCGTTGAGAAGGGTCTGCGCAATGCAGTTCAGAAGGGCGTTCTCGCCGGTTACCCGCTGGTCGGCCTGAAGGCGACTCTGTACGACGGCTCCTATCACCCCGTCGACTCGAACGATATGGCCTTCCAGACCGCCGCACGTCTTGCATATCAGGACGGCATCCCCAAGGCAAAGCCCACCATTCTTGAACCCATCGGTCTTCTGCAGGTCACCATCCCCGATGCAAACCTCGGCGATATCATGTCCGATATCTCCTCCAAGCGCCGCGGTACCGTTCTCGGTATGAACGCAGAGGACGGCATGCAGACCGTTGAGGCCGAGGTTCCCATGGCGGAGATGAGCTCCTACACCATCGACCTGCGCTCCATGACTCAGGGCCGCGGTTCTTTCACCTGCAAGTTCATTCGCTACGAGGAAGCTCCCGGCAATGTTCAGCAGAAGGTAATTGAAGAGGCTAAGGCGCTGGCCGAGGCCGAGTAATATAAAATCAGAACGGCGGGCTTTGGCGCCCGCCGTTTTTCAGGTAACGATATGAAATTTAATATCCCCGAAATAAAAATACCGAAGCTGCGCCGCAAGGAGAACGAGCCGGAGCCGGCATTCGACGAAGATTATTCTTTCCCCGGCGGTGAAGACGCTGAGGACGTTCTCGACGAGCTTAAGGAGACCGATGTTCCCTCGGATAAGCCCGAGCCGCAGCCGCGGGAAAAGCCCAAAGGCTACGGCATGGTCATATCCGAGGATCAGCTCCGCATGGTCTGGGCCGGTGAGATAGGCTTTTCGCTGCTGATAGTTTTAGCCTCGGTACTGATAGCAATTGCAAGTTAAAAGCTCAGGTCAAACGACCTGAGCTTTTCGTTTATCTTACTATACCCTTTATAAATGCAGGTTTTTCTACCGGGTCGGGAACGACGGTGTAGCAGGCGTTCAGCATTTCGGCGGCCCTCCTCGCTGCCTCAAGGCTCTGCGCATGGATTGTGCCGAGACTCTCACCGGCCTCAACCTTGTCGGCAACCTTCTTTCTTAGGATAATACCGACGGAAAGATTTATGACGCTCTCCTTGGTAGCTCTTCCGCCGCCGAGGTGCATGGAGACAAGGCCGACTTCATCGGCGCAGATATGCTTTACATAGCCCGTGCGGTCGCACACCGCTTCAAATTGAACGGGTGCCTGCGGCAGCAGCGAGGTATCGAAAACCGCACGTCTGTCGCCCTCCTGCCCCTCGACGAGCTCCGCGAGCTTTTCCAGCGCCGAGCCGTCCTCTATGCCCTTTTCAAGCATTTTGCGCGCCGTAGCGTCGTTTTCTGCAATGCCGGCCTCGGTGAGTATGCACGCACCCAGTGTCAGGCACAGCTCGAGCAGCTCGCCCTGCTTTTCACCGTGCAGGACCTGGATGGCCTCCTTGACCTCGAGTGCATTGCCTATCGCATTTCCGAGGGGCTCGTCCATATCCGTTATGACGGCAACGGTCTTTTTTCCCGCAAGCTTTCCGACGGCGGTGAGGTTTTCCGCAAGCTCCTGCGCATCCTCCGCCGTTTTCATGAACGAGCCGCTGCCGGACTTAACGTCAAGGACTATTACATCCGCTCCGGCGGCAAGCTTTTTGCTCATGATGGAGCTCACGATGAGCGGTATGCTCGGCACGGTGCCGGTAACGTCGCGCAAGGCGTACATCTTCTTGTCCGCCGGGTCGAGATCGGCCGTCTGTCCCGCGATGGCGATACCGAATTTATTGACATTTTCAATGAACTTTTCCTCGGAAATACCCGTGTTGAAGCCCGGGAAGCTTTCAAGCTTGTCTATCGTACCGCCCGTGTGACCGAGGCCGCGGCCAGACATCTTTGCAATCTTAACGCCCTGCGCGGCTACCATCGGGCAGAGTATGAGCGAGGTCTTATCGCCGACGCCGCCTGTCGAGTGCTTATCTGCCTTGACGCCATTTATGGCGCTCAGGTCCAGCGTCTCGCCGGAATCGCGCATCGCCATGGTAAGCTCAAGCGTCTCCTCCCTGTCCATGCCGCGCAGCAGTATAGCCATAAGGAGCGCCGACATCTGATAGTCGGGTATCTCGCCTCGCGTGTAGCCGTCCACGACGAATTTTATCTCCTCGGCGCTGAGCTTTTCGCCCTCGCGCTTTTTAACGATAACATCAGTCATCAGCATAGCCGATACCTCCATTGCTTTATCTGTTATGTTTGTATCTTAGCACAAGCGGCGAAAAATTTCCACAGATATCACAGTTTTCTTTCAAATATCAAAAATGTTCTCCCGTCTATGCGCCGAAGCCTATCCGAAACGCGGCCAAGCAAAGCTTCGTCGGCCGGTATTGCGATAAGTCCGTCTGCTATAAGGCAGCCCATTTTGCCGCGCCGCCACAGAGTGTCGCTCACGCCGCTTTCCCGTATCGGCCTGTCGGCGGCGTATTCGATATTCTCCGGCAGCTTTTTTATATCCGCACGGGAAAAGCGGCGGGTTATAGTGAGCCCCGTACCGTTTGGCTGCATTGTTCCCAAAAGTGCGCTTTTCCCGCCGCCGTAAAGATAAAGGCGAACCGGCTTTCCGGGCTTTGCGCCGCACTGCGCCGTAAAGACGCTCATAAGCCCGTCCTGATTGATGTTAAGTTCTCCGCAGCTTTTTCCGTCTATGTAAACAGGCAGGCTCCGCATATCCATGTCCTCCTTAAAATTGCTCCCCGAGCATGGCTCGAGGAGCTTTTTCATAATCCGAAGCTCACGGCAATGGCATTGTCGACCTTTGTCATGGTGTTATCATCAAGCTTTCCCATGCGCTCGCGCAGGCGCGACTTGTCGATGGTGCGTATCTGTTCAAGAAGTATAACGCTGTCGCGTGAAAGCCCCACGCTCTGGGCATTGAGCTCGATATGAGTCGGAAGCCTGGCCTTGCCGGTCTGACTTGTTATGGCAGCGGCAATAACAGTCGGGCTGTGCTTATTGCCGGTGTCGTTCTGGACGATGAGCACGGGGCGCATTCCGCCCTGCTCCGAGCCCACAACGGGACTGAGATCAGCGTAAAAGATATCTCCACGTTTGACTATACTCAATTTAATTCACACTCCGAATAATAGTCGCCCGCTACATCTTATGTAGTGTGCTGACTATATTCTCCCACCATGGTGTGAATTTTATACCGGGGTTATTAGCTTACAGTCCAGTCGGATATCTCGACGCTCACGACGGTTTTTTCCTTATAGCTTATCTCGGCGCTGCACGGCGTGAGGCTTGAGTCTATCCACAGCGTTACGACGTAATCGTCAGCCGGTATGATGCGTGCGGCTATCATATCGCCCTCGACCCAGCTTATCTCCAAATGCCCGTCGCGCATTGCGCAGACAATAAGCGGCAGCGCGGACACGGGGCTAAGCTCTGCGTCGTCAAGCGTTCCGATATCCAGCATCGCACCGTCATATTCAAGGCTGAGGCTTTCTCCAGAAAGCTTTGCTTTGATGCCGGATAAAAGCTCAGGCTCAACGACCGAAACGGACGCTGTGTCCTTTGTCTGCTCGTAGGCGAGGGTGAACTCGGCCGTCTTATCGTCATACTGTGCCGATACGTGAGCCGAAAACGATATGTTCTCCGTCGACGAAGCGATTTTCACAAACTCGGCAAACTGCGCCTTTCCGTCGTCAGCACAGCCACACAGCAGGATAAGGCACAGTATAAACGGCAATACTCTTTTCATATTTTACCTCCGAAGGTATACTCATTCTATTCTATTAGCCGTTTCGGACGAATATTATTCAAATTTGCTCTTGACATTTATTTAAATGTGGGCTTTAATACTATAGTAATACAGATATTGCTTCGATCGGGAAGATAATATCGCGGCGTCACTCAGAGAACGGCGGTCGTCGGCTGCAAGCCGCCCGTGACGCGGATATTCAGTTCGCCCGTGAGCTCCGGCCAATCCCCGGCGGCGGTTCCGTTAAAGCCATTTGAGTGCGATAAACATCGAATAAGGGTGGTACCGCGGAAGACAGGTCTTTCGTCCCAGTGCGGACGTAAGGCTGTTTTTTTGTTTATTTTTGATCTGAATATAAGGAGAGATACAATGAAAGCATTGATGAATCAGCTCAGGGAAAGCGCCGTCAAGGCCATTCTCAACGCTGACAGTCCCGAAAATCTTGAAGCGCTGAGGGTTAAATATCTCGGCAAGAAGGGTGAACTGACCGCAATACTAAAGCAGATGGGCAGGCTCTCGGCAGACGAGCGCCCCGTCATGGGTCAGCTTGCAAACCAAATACGCGCCGAGCTCGAAGATGCCATAGACGATACGCGCAAAAAGCTCGAGGCCGCCGCTCTGGAGGCCCGTCTTGAGCTTGAAATGGTCGACGTTACCGTCCCCGGCGAGGAGATCCGCCTGGGCCATAAGCACCCGATGTACAAGGCGCTCGACGAGATAAAGGACATTTTCGTCGGCATGGGCTTTACTGTTCTTGACGGTCCGGAGATCGAGCTTGCGACATATAACTTCGATAAGCTCAACGCCGGGGAGGGGCATCCCTCCCGCGACTGGTCGGATACGTTTTATTTTGACACCGACAGCCGCGTCATGCTCCGCTCGCAGACAAGCCCCATGCAGGTTCGCGCAATGGAGACCATGAAGCTGCCCATCCGCATCATCGCTCCCGGCAGAGTTTACCGTAAGGACGAGGTCGATGCGACGCACTCTCCGATGTTCCATCAGATCGAGGGCATGGTCATAGACAAAAACGTCACCATGGCAGACCTCAAGGGCACCCTTAATCTTGTCATGCAGGAGCTCTTCGGAGAGGGAACCGTCACAAGATTCAGACCGCACCACTTCCCCTTCACCGAGCCGAGCTGCGAGATGGACGTTCAGTGCCACAAGTGCGGCGGCAGGGGCTGCCCCACCTGCAAGGGCGAGGGCTGGATAGAGGTCCTCGGCGCAGGCATGATCCACCCGAAGGTGCTCGAGATGAGCGGAATCGACAGCGAGGAGTACACCGGCTGGGCCTTCGGCATGGGGCTTGAGCGCCTGGCTATGCGCAGATTCAAGATTTCCGATCTGCGTCTGATATTCGAAAACGACGTCCGCTTCCTGGAACAGTTCTGATGGGAGGAGAAATGATATGAATTTAAGCAGAAAATGGCTCACCGAGTTTGTTGACGGCGTTTCCGTCAGCGATATTGACGACCATGAGTTTTCCGAGGCTATGACCCTGTCCGGCTCGAAGGTCGAGACATATGAGGATATGGGCGCGCAGATCAAAAACGTCCTCGTCGGCAAGATCCTCTCCATGGAAAAGCACCCCGATTCCGACCATATGTGGGTCTGCCAAATAGATGTCGGTCAGGTCGAGCCCGTTCAGATAGTCACCGGCGCGTGGAACATCCATGCCGGCGACCTCATCCCTGTCGCACTGCACAATTCAATGCTGCCCGGCGGCAAAAAGATAACAAAGGGCAAGCTAAGAGGCGTGCTGTCAAACGGTATGCTGTGCTCTCTCAAGGAGCTGGAGCTCGACGAGCGCGACTTCCCCTACGGTGTCATCACCGCCGCCGCGCTTTTAAATGACTATCATCCGCTGGATAAGGATAAGCCCTCGATCCCTTCCGATATTGCGGCGGGTGACAAGGTGTTCGGACCTGTTATAGCCGCTTCGGTCACCGCCGTTGAAAATGCGGGCGTTAATCTGTGGAAGTGCGAGCTGGATACCGGCAGCTCATGCGCTGCTGTCACAACCGGCTGTCAAAACATCCACGCCGGCGACATGGTAGCGTACAATACTAAAGCCGAGAGTATCTGCACTCTCGCTGATCTGCATGCTCAGCAGGCGGAATTCCCCCACTGCATACCCGACGGCATATTCGTCCTTCACGAGGACGGTGTAAAGCCCGGCGACGATATAAAGCCCGTTATAGGCGCAGACGATCATGTCATCGAGTTTGAGATAACGCCCAACCGTCCCGACTGTCTGTCGGTCATCGGTCTTGCGCGTGAGGCGGCGGCGACCTTCGGCAAGGAGCTGAAGTCCCATACCCCCGTCGTCAGGGGCGGAGCGGACGGCGTTCTTACCGAGCTTCTGTCGGTCGAGACCCCGGCAGCCGACCTCTGCCCGAGATATACCGCACGCATGGTGCGCAACGTAAAGATCGCGCCCTCTCCGAAGTGGATGCGCGAGAGGCTGCGCGCAATGGGCGTAAGACCGATAAACAACATCGTCGATATCACAAACTATGTCATGATGGAGTACGGCCAGCCGATGCACGCGTTTGACTATCGCTACGTCAAGGGCGGCAGGATCATAGTTCGCCGTGCAAATGAGGGCGAGGAGCTCACGACGCTCGACGGCAATGTCAGAAAGCTCAACCCCAACATCCTCGTAATCGCCGATGATACCCGCGCCGTCGGTCTTGCCGGCATCATGGGCGGCGAGAACAGCGAGATCGTTGACGATACGGTGGATGTTGTGTTTGAGTCTGCCAACTTCGACGGCACCTGCATCCGCAAGGGTGCTCTGTCGCTGGGTATGCGCACCGAGGCTTCGGCGAAGTTTGAAAAGGGGCTTGACCCGATGAACACCCTCCCGGCAGTTGACAGAGCCTGTGAGCTGGTCGAGCTGCTCGGCGCGGGTGAGGTCGTTGACGGCGTTATAGATATCGTAAATTCCGTTCCCGAGCAGACGGTGCTTGCACTGCGCCCGGATAAGATAAACGCGCTTTTGGGAACCGACGTTTCCGTCGAGACGATGAAGGATATCCTGCGCAGCCTGCAATTCGGCGTTGACGGCGAGACTATAAGCGTTCCCTCATGGAGAAGCGACGTCGGCCACTACTCCGATCTTGCCGAGGAGGTCGCACGCTTCTACGGCTACAACAACATTCCCTGTACCCTGGTCTCCGGTGAGAGCACCCTCGGCGGCTACTCGGACGAGCAGCTTCTTGAGCAGCGCCTCGGCGCACTGTGCCGTGCTGCGGGCTATGACGAGATAATCACCTACTCGTTCATCTCCCCCGCCTATTACGACAAGATCCGCATGCCGGCAGACTCCCCCGAGCGCGCAAGCTTTAAGATCCTCAACCCTCTGGGCGAGGACACCTCCATCATGCGCACGACCACGCTGCCGTCCATGCTTGAGATACTCACCCGAAACTACAACTTCCGCAACAAGGAGGTAAGGCTCTACGAGCTCGGAAGGACCTACCACCTCGGCGGCAAGGACGGCCTTGCCGTTGAGAAGAAGTATCTCACCCTCGGAGCCTACGGCGCGAAGATCGATTTCTTCACCGTCAAGGGGCTCATCGAGGCCGTTATGAAGGATCTTCGGGCAGAGAATGTTCGCTTTGAGGCCTGCACCGATAATCCCTCGTATCACCCCGGCCGCTGCGCGGCAGTTTGGGCGGGCGATGCTTGCGTCGGTGTGTTCGGTCAGATCCATCCGCTGGCCGCAGCAAACTACGGCGTTGACACAGAGCTTTACTGCGCCGAGCTTTCTCTTGAAAAGCTGCTGGATAGCTGCGGTCCCGACCCTGTTTACACTCCGCTGCCCAAATTCCCCGCTGTCACGCGTGATATCGCCGTCGTCTGCAATAAGTCCGTTCCTGTGGCAAGGCTCATCGACTGCATCAAAAAAGCCGGCGGAAAGTATCTCAAGGACTGTACGCTGTTTGATATCTATACGGGCTCGCACATCGCAGACGGCATGAAATCCGTAGCCTTCTCGCTGACGCTCAGAGCCGACGATCAGACCCTTACCGACGAGCACGCTGAGGAGACGATGAAGGCCGTTCTTGAAGCGCTGGAGCGTGATTTCGGCGCATTGATGCGTTAAAAACGTCAAATTTCGAGCTTCGTCTGCAAGATTTCCCGCATATTTGCTTTACAATCGAGAATAAACTGGTTATAATAGCAGCAAGATATTTTTTGACCGAGGAGTGATAATTATGGAAGACATCACAAGAAAATTCGCTGTCGTTGACAGCAAGACCGAAATGCGCGAGATCCTGTCGTCCGTATACAATTCGCTTAAGGTTAAAGGCTATGATCCTATTAACCAGCTTGTCGGGTACATTCTTTCCGAGGATCCGACATACATCACAAATTACAACAATGCAAGAAGCCTTATATGCAGGATCGACAGAGACGAGCTCTTACATGAGCTGCTGACGGATTATCTCGGCGGCGAATGATGTCTCAAAATGAAAAAGCCGGCGGAATATTCCACCGGCTTTTTCATTTTGTTGCCTTTACGTTACAGCCTTGTGCTTTGAATATAAAGCATTCGCCTCTTATGTTGCTGCATTATCGTGCTGTTTTTTATACGAATTCAAAGCTTTGCGAGTATTTTTGGACTATATTGGTCAAATAACTGTTTTTGGCTTTTATTGCCTTGATTTTCGGGTTTTCCGCAGTTATAATGTGAAAGCTTTTTATGCGTGCGCAAAGCAGCACACAACACTTTAGGAGGAATAATCATGGCAAAAGCTCTTAACGAGGAATGGTTCGAGAAACTGCGCGCAGACGTTCTGCCCAAGTTCTCTGAGAAGAAACCCGGAAAGCTCAACACCTATACTTACACCGAGGTATGGACCGACAATCCCGACGGCAGTACTTTCTGGTTCTATGTTGACGTTCAGGATAATGTCTGTGTCGATTACAAGTTCGGCTACGGCGAGGACACCGCTCCCGATGCAAGCTTCACCGTCATAGGGCCTTACGAGAACTTCGCAAAGGTCATCACCGGCGAATGGGATTCCAAGACCCCTCTCGTCAAGGGCAAGTTCAAGCTCAAAGGTAACCTGCTGGCTGCAGTAGCTCACCTTGGCGTATATCAGAGCCTCATTGACTCCAAGAAGGCAGTCAACTGGGACTACGGCGTCTGATAGTAAAATAAGAAAGCTCCGACCGGTTGGTCGGAGCTTTCTTATTTAGCCTTTATCGCGGCTTCTATCGCCGCTGCCTTGTCGGCCGGAACAAGACCCTTGCTTGTGATCAGATCGAATATCTCGCCGCAGGTTTTTTTATAGAACAGCTTGATTGGGTACTTCAGCAGATTTGGGGCATACTGCTCACAGAGTTCGCGGCCGCCGTTGACTTCAAAGAAATCCTTAACTGTCATGCTCTTAAAATCCATAGTCTCCCTCCTTGATCACATTGCTTTTAAAAAAGCCCTGCCTGATGGGCAGGACTTTATCGAATATTTAATTATTTGTCGCCGTACAGCTCATTGAACTTTGCAATGAGTGCGTCGGCCGCTGCCTGATCGCAGTAGCCCTTGCTGAGAACATAGCCAACAACATCCTTCGCCTGTTTCTTATGGAAAGGAACATAGGCAATGCTGGGCATCTTTCCGATGACGGGAATGAACTCCTTGAAGAGCGCTTTTCCGTTATAGTCTTCCAAAAACTGCTTTCCGGTTACTTCATCAAATTTAGGCATGATAATTCTCCTTTATTAATTATACGCGGGCCTTCCCTGTGTCCGCCTTGTTGGTATGACCATGTTACAACATTTATGACTTATTTGTCAATACCGTGACGCTCTCTATGAGCAAATTCGACATTTTGAACAAATTGGAGCTTAAATTTTCTCAACTATTTTTTTGCATGGAAGTCGCCCTCTGTTCCGCTAATGAGCCTTTTGATATTGACACGGTGCATAAAAACGACAAGCAGAGCGGAAAAAATGCACATATAAAGCATTGGTTTTTCAGCATTTGTAAGAGCCGCTGCGCACGGCAACGAAACTGCGGCGCACATCGAGCCCAGCGATACCTTGCGCGTGGACAGACTCACGGCAAAAAACACCGCCATGATAATGGCAAATTCCCAGAGCCCCGTCATCAGCCCCAAGGCCGCACCGACTGATACGCCCTTTCCGCCGCTAAAGGAGAAATACACCGGAAAGCAGTGACCGAATATACAGGCAGCTCCGGCAAGTGCCTCACCGACAGTGCCGCCGAGGTATGAGCCTATGAGCATGGCGGCTACCGCTTTTACGGCGTCCAGGGCGAAGGTCGCGAGCCCGGCCTTCATTCCGTAAACTCGCGCCATATTCGTTGCCCCTGCATTGCCGCTGCCTTTTTTGCGCACATCTGCGCCATACACGCGCTTTGACAGTGGAATTGACGCGCAAAACGAGCCCAACAGATAGGCAATCAATACAATGATAATATATTTCATAGCAGGCTCTCCTATGATTCAAAATTTTAAATACATTATATCAATAATTTGAAGTATTTCAATAGTAAAAATGCACAGTACAATACTGTGCATTTTGTCGATATCTTATAACAGGCCGGATATTTTCAATCCGCCCAGGAGCATTTTTATGCCGAAGGCCGTAACAAGGACGGCACTGAGCTTTACCATGTATTTCATGTACCTGCGAGGTATAAGCGAGCCTAGAGAACCGAAAAGCAGCATCAGCGGCACCGTTCCGAGCGCAAATGCAAGCATTACGAGCGCTCCCCTTCCGGCGCTTCCTCCGGACATTGCAAACAGCCACATAGCGTACATGGAGCCGCAAGGCATTATACCCGTCAGAAGTCCCACAATAAGAGGCCGCGCCGCAAATCGTCGGCAAGCACCGTTGGTCACAGAGCAATATGAGCTTTGCTGCGGCACGATCGATCGCAAGCCGGGCAGCAGCCCCCACATATTTATGCCGATGAGTGCAACGAGTATGCCTATCATCGTGAATGCAATGCTTTTGGTCTGCATCGTGTAGCTTATGGCCATACCGAGAGCACCGAAAACGGCACCGATGACGGTATAGGAGGCAAGCCTGCCCGCGTTGTAGCAGGCGGCGGCTCTCACGGGAGATGCGGCAGCTCCCGTCTGGCCGAGCATTATGCCGCCGCACATGGCGATACAGTGTGTGCCGGTGAGCAGCCCTATAAGAAATATGTAGCCGAGCGGCGCTCCCTCATAGGCCTCAGGGACGACATTGAGCTTCAGATCCATGAGCAGCCACACGAGAAAAGCAGTGAATACAGCGCATATTATGTCAACCAAATATTCGATCCTGCCTTTTTCACCCGTTTCATATCCGGCGTTTTCGATGCTGTGAGAAAGCGTCGACTCATCGCATATATCGGGGTCGTATGTGACGTAGGCACAGCCTTTAAAATAGCTCGCCTTTGCGCTTACTACTCCGCGAACGGACATAAGTGCCGCCTCGACGGCATCCGTGCAGGCGCGGCAGATCATACCACGTATTTTAATTTCCGTTTCGCAGGTTTTCATTTTTTGCCGTCCTTTCCGCCAAAAAGCAGGGCAAACACCGCCGTCATGCCGAGCGCCGCCGCAATGTATGACGCCGTGCGCGGAAGCTCCGCTTGACCGAGCGCGGATATTTTTCCATGCAGCACAGTATCCCTGCCGCTTCGCACAACGCGTAGGTGAACCTCGCCCGCACGGTCGAGCGAGCCGCAGAGCACGGTATCGCCCATGCGCTTTTCGATAAGCTCCTCGCCGCCCGTTATTGCGGACTCATCGACCGTACATTCGCCGAAAACGATCTGCCCGTCGGCGGCTATGCGCTCGCCGGGCAAAACGCTGATAATGTCGCCCGTGCGCAGCTCGTCAACACTCTTTTCCGATGCTTCGCCGTTTTGAAAAACATGCACAGTCTTCGGCTGCATATGCGATAGCCTGCGCGCCGAGGCTCCGAGAGCATAAACAGCGCGCCGCTCGGCATAGCGGCTTAAAAGCAGCAGCACCGTCGTCGCCGTGAGCAGTAAATAATTCGTTATGTCAACCGCGCACAGGACATACAGCACCGTCAGGATAACTGCCGCGGCGATATCGGGGCTGAGCACCCTTTTCTTTATCGCACGGGCGGATGCGCGGTAAAAATACGCACCGGCCAAAAGCGTAAGCGCGCCGAAAATGAGTCTCGCGGCGGCTGATATATCCCAAAGCTGCGGCAGCGAAAAAAAGATCGCCGCAAAAACGCCGCGCAGAAACGCGCTTTGCTTCACCGCTCCGCCGCCTTCTTCGTCGTGTCTCTCTATCGTCACCTCGGCAGGCATGCCGATAACACAAGCTATATGCTCCTCATCTGCTCCCACAGGCCAAAGCTGAGCTTTTACAGCATCGCTTTTCTCATCGCGCTCAAAGCTTGCAACGCAATCCAGCGTATCCAGCGCCGCCTCGGCTGCGGCGAGATCCTCGCATTTTACGAGCGCAGTCTCGGTCGGAACTCCGAATCCCGCTTTTTTCACGCATTTAACAATGCCTGAAAGGTCGGTCTTATCCTCGTCATACCGTATCTCCGCCCTGCCCGAGGCATAGCTCACCTGCACAGCTTCAACGCCAAGGCACTCGGCAAGGGCGCGGCGCACCCTTCCTACGCAGGCGGCGCAGTCGATATCACTTATTTTCAGCTTTACTTCAGCCATGGCACACGACCCGTTTTATTTACCACTTGGTAAGATTAATATAGCACCTATCACTCTGTTCGTCAAGCTTTTCACCGGATTTCAATAACAGTCAGGGTATCGCCGCGGACACGGAACTTTACCTCGCGGCCGTCATACTCCATGCCGTAAACGCGCTCGGGATCGTCATGATATCTGGGGCGCGGATCGTTCTCGAGCACCTCAATAAGGCCCTCGGACAGCGGCGGCGTTACGCCGTCACCAAGCTCGACGCACAGCTTTTTAAACTCTGCCGTATCCGTAAAGCCACCGCTCGCGTCGGGGTGAGAGTCGGCATAGGCGACATACGGCTTAATGTCGAATATCGGCGTTCCGTCCATAAGATCGGCCCCGCGAACGTGCAGCACAGGTCCGCGGTCGTCTGTATACTCTATTCTCTCAAGTACTACGGATGACAGGCCGATAGGGTTCGGTCTGAACGGCGAGCGCGTCGCAAAAACGCCCATGCGTACATTACCGCCGAGGCGCGGCGGGCGAACCGTCGGCGACCATTTATCGCTCACGGACTCGGAAAAGCACCATATCAGCCATATATGCGAAAAGCCCTCGAGACCGCGCACAGCCTCTATCTCGCGGTAGTCCGGCTCGAACATGATCTCACCCTTTACATCCGGCGTAACACCGCTCTGACGCGGAATACCGAATTTTGTTTTAAACGGCGTACTTATTCGTGCAATTATCTTCATTTCCGGCATATCGTTCACCTGCTCTTGTTGATTTTTTCCGATTTATAATATATTATATAGTTAATAAACTAAAAGTCAATTCACCGGGAGGCGAATTATTTGGATTACGTTCTGCGTACGCAATGCCTGACTAAGCAGTTCGGCGAAAAAACAGCCGTTAAAAATGTAAGCATGCAGATAAAAAAGGGCGAGATATACGGCTTCATCGGTAAAAACGGAGCCGGTAAGACGACACTTATGCGCCTTATACTCGGAGCGGCTATGCCGACGGGCGGCAGTATAGAGCTCTTCGGTGGAAAAGAGAATGAAAACGAGGCAAGGCACCGCATCGGTGCGCTGCTGGAGTATCCGTGCATCTACAAAAACTGCACGGCGCTTGAAAACCTGCGCCGCTTTGCGATACTGACCGGAGCCGACGCCGACGAGCTTGAGGATATACTCGAGCTTGTAGGCCTCAAGGGAGTCGGAAGGAAAAAGGCCGGGCAGTTTTCACTGGGCATGAAGCAGCGCCTTGCCATAGGCATAGCCCTGCTCGGGCACCCGGAATTTCTCGTGCTCGACGAGCCGATAAACGGCCTCGATCCTGCCGGCATCAAGGAGATACGCGACGTTATACTCACGCTCAATCAGAAAAAGGGCGTTACCTTCCTCGTGTCCAGTCATCTGCTTGACGAGCTGTCGAAGATAGTCACGACCTATGGAATAATAAATGACGGCGTTCTTATAGAGCAGATAACGGCACAGGAGCTTGAGGTCCGCTGCCGTCACCATCTGAAGCTCAGGGTCAATAACATCCCCAAGGCGACGGCGCTTTTATCGTGTATAGTAAAGCCAGAGGCTATCAAGGTACGGGACGACTGCATCTGCATGTACGATAAGCTCGACCAGAGCGACAGGATAAACCGCCTGCTCGTGCGCCACGGGATACGGGTCAGCGAGCTTTCGGTGCAGACATCGAGCCTTGAGGAATACTTCCTCGAAAGGATGGGTAAGTGACATGGGAAAGCTTCTGCATTTTGAATTTCACAAGCTCATCCGTCAAAAGAGCTTTTATATCTGCCTTGCCGTCGCCGTGGCTATGCTGTTTGTTTCTACCTACACGACATATCTCATGCAAAAGGACGCCGTGGATATCGGTCAAATGGGCATAGACGGCATGAGCGTAATGATAGGCGCGATATCCGGCGGAACGCTGAGCATGGTCATCGGTGTGTTCGTTCCTCTTTTCGTATGCGAGGATTATGTCTCCGGCACGATACGCAATATCGTTACGCGCGGCTACACCCGTCTCGGCATTTTCTCGGCAAAGCTCATCGCCGTCTTATTTGCGTCGGCGATTATGACTATAGCCTGCATGGCGGCGGGCTATCTCGTCGGAACCATATTCTGTGTGCCGGGAGAGCAGCCATTTGACTCGGACACGGTGAAGACACTGCTGTGTCAGCTTGCCGTCATGCTCGCGGAGGCTTCGCTGTTTTACGCGATAAGCACAGTCTTGCAGAAAACGGGCGGCGCTATAGCCATATGCCTCGTGCTGCCGATGGTTCTGACGATAGTCCTCGCACTGGCGGACACGGCACTGGCCGAAAAGGAGATACATCTGTCAGGTTACTGGCTTGAGCGCATAAGCGGCACACTGGCTTCGTTTGACGTTAAGAGTGAGGACATGAAAAAAGCGCTGCTGACAGCGCTTGGCTACTTTACTGTTACCTCTATCGGCTCATTCGCCGCTGTTGCGAAAAGAGAATATTGAAAAATCCCGTCCAAAGGACGGGATTTTTCATAATATCTTAATCTTACTTTTTCTTATTTTCAAGCGTTTCGCTGCTGCCGGCCTTGGCGCTGGCAGCGACCAAGCCGCCGAGGGCAAGCAATGCGATAACGTTCGGGATGACCATGAGCTGGTTGAACATATCCGTCAGCTCCCATACGAGGTCATTGGAAAGAAGCGAGCCGAGGAAGATGAACGCGATGGCGATGATCGAATACGGCAGAACCGCCTTCTTGCCGAACAGGTACTCAATATTGATGCGGCCGAAGAGGTTCCAGCCGATGATGGTCGTGAACGCGAAGAACAGCAGGCAGATCGCGACGAATGCGCTACCGAGCTTCTCGCCGAACACGCTGCCGAAGGCAAGCTGTGCGAGATTCGTTTTTGCAACACCGAGCGCAGCAAGATTGTCGGAGCTGGTCATAACGCCGGAGAGTATGCCGTCGCCGGTGTACAGGGTGGAGATAACGACGAGCGCGGTCATGGTCAGGACGACAAAGGTGTCGATAAACACGCCGACCATTGCAACGACGCCCTGATCATGGGGGCATTTGACCTTTGCCTGAGCGTGCGCGTGAGGAGTCGAGCCCATACCGGCTTCATTGGAGAACAGGCCGCGCTTGACACCCTGGGAGATAGCCTGCTTTATCGCAAAGCCTATCGAGCCGCCGATGACGGCGGTGGGATTGAATGCGTACTTGAATATGAGCCCAAAGGTTTCAGGGACATACTGGATGCGGCAGATGAGAACGACAATGCCGCCGATGACGTAGAGGACAGCCATGATGGGGACGATCTTCTCGGCAACGGCCGCTACACGGTGCGCACCGCCGATGAAGATGAACGCGCAGATGACAGCGATGACAGCGCCGATAACCCAGGACGGGATGCCGAACGCGTTCTGGCAGCTCTCACCGATGGAGTTGGACTGGACCATCGCGCCCATGAAGCCGAGTGCGAGAATGATAGCGACGGCGAAGAAGCCTGCCATAAACTTTCCGAAGCTGTTGTTGAAGGCTCTTTTAATATAGTAAACAGGGCCGCCGGCCACGGTACCGTCGGGGTTGACGATACGGGTCTTCTGCGCAAGGACCGCCTCAGCATAGATAGTGCTCATGCCGAAGAAGGCAATGATCCACATCCAGAAGATGGCTCCGGGGCCGCCGACAAGGATAGCGCCGCTTGCGCCGACGATGTTTCCGGTACCGACCTGAGCCGCGATAGCCGTTGCAAGCGCCTGGAACGAGCTCATGCCGCCCTCATGCTTGCCGCCGTGCAGCGAGAAGTTGCCGAAGACTCTGCGCCAGCCCTCGCCGAAGCAGCGGATCTGTACGAACTTCGTCTTAAAGCTGAAATACAAACCGCAGCCGATAAGCAGGACTATAAGGATATAATCCGACAGGTAAAGGTTCACGGTCTGAACGACTTTCAATACTGCATCCATTTTCTTTTTTCCTCCTTGTTTTGAACAACAAAAAAACTGCTGAAAAAAATTCAGCAGCTCCGGAGACATATCAGAAAAACATATCCAAATCAAATTTATGCTTTTCTCTGTCCTTTGGCCTGAGAGATTCGGCGCATTGCGCACCTTACACCTTCGGCACCCTTTCGGGATTCTCCAGAGCATCCTCCGCCCCCAGTCTCTTGCGATCCTTGAGGTTTCACAGGATTTATGAGCGTATGTTAGCACATTGTTCACAGTATGTCAACAACTTTAAAACGTTAAATTATTATTTATCTAACTGCACAATTAATAGTTAATTAACACAAACTAAGTTCACATATACTACAATGGTTAAACTTCCATAAAGGTCACCCGTGAAAGGACGGTTTTAAAATGAAAAAAGTTATTTCCCTTATTCTCTGCGTTTTGATGCTCGGCAGCTGCATGGCCTTTGCCGACGCTATCGAGGGCAGCCGCACTGTAATAGGCGCAGACCTCGACGCGGACGATATCGCGTATGTATACAAGGAATTCGGCATCTCCCGGGGCGACGTCAAGGAACTGACGGTAACGAACGCCGAGGAGCGCGAATACCTGAATGGGGTGGTTGATGAAAGCCTTATCGGAACAAAGTCCATCTCCTGCGTGTATATTGAAGCGCTCGATGAAGGCAAGGGGCTTGACGTTCAGGTCAAGAACATCACCTGGTGCACCCCGGATATGTATATGAACGCAATGGTGACTGCCGGCATTACCGACGCAAATGTCAAGATCGTCGCACCCTTCGAGGTCTCCGGCACGGCGGCGCTCACGGGCATATACAAGGCCTATGAGGACATAACCGGCAAAAAGCTCGACGAGGACGCAAAGCTCGTCGGCACGCAGGAGCTGACCGTTACGGCCGAGCTTGCAGAGGAGATCGGCAGCACGGACTCCGCTGCGATAGTAAATCAGCTAAAGCTCATCCTTGACGAGACAAAGGACATGACCGACGATGAGCTTCGCGAGGAAATCAAAAAGATTGCCGAGGAGTATGACGTTACCCTCACCGACAGTCAGATCGACAGCCTTATCTCACTGTGCCGTTCAATGGAAAAACTTGACGCCGCTGCGCTTAAGGAAAAGGTCGAGCAGGTGCAGAAGTACCTCAAGGATATTGTCAGCAAGCAGGGCGAGATAAAGCAGTTTCTCTCCAGCGTCGCCGACACGGTGACCGAGTTTGTAAATAAGGTCGTCAGCTTTATACGCGGCATATTCGGCTGATAAACAGAACAGATAAAAAATCTGCCCCGCAGGGGGGGCAGATTTTTTTATGCCAATCTCAGTCCGATAACGCCGAGGAGCACAAGAGCCATGAATATGAGCTTTTTGGGATTTTTGCTCTCTTTGAACACGATTATGCCGAACAGAACGTTAAACAGTGTTCCGAGTCCTGTCCACACGGCATAGGATACGCCGAGGGGGAGAGTCTTTGTCGCGATGGAAAGCAGGCCTATGCTTATGCAGGAGCACACGAGCGTGAGGATGGTGTATTTTACGTTCTTAAGCCCGTTTGAGAGCTTCATAAACACCGCAAAGGCAAGCTCAAAAAAGCTTGCTATGACAAGAATGAGCCACATCATTTTTTGCTGTCCTCCTCATCACAGAGCTTGAGCCCCAAAATGCCGACTATGAGAAGACCTAACGAAATCAGCTTTAAGGGGCTTGTGCCCTCCTTGAGGACAAAAATGCTTATGAGACTCGTTCCGACGACGCCTATGCCCGTGAATACGGCGTAGCCCAGTCCGATGCCGAGGACATTTACGGCCTTTCCGAGGCAGAAGAAGCTCACCGCGAGAACAATGATAGTAACTACGCTCGGCCAGAACACCGTAAAGCCCTGACTCAGCTTCATTCCGTAGGCCCAGATTATCTCCATGAGGCCTGACGCAACAAGAAGCAGCCATGCGATATTTTTTCCCTTCATGCAGTCCTCCCGCTCAGTCAAGAGAATCTATATACCGGCACGCCGCAAGTGCGGCGGCAGAGCCGTCGGCCGCCGCGGTCGTGAGCTGGCGAACGGTCTTTTTACGGCAGTCACCGGCCACGAAAACTCCTGGCGTTCTCGTCACACAGCTCTCGTCGGAATCGGCATAGCCGGTCTCGTCGAGGTCTATGAGCGAGGAGAATATCTCATTATCGGGGGCATGACCTATCGCTACAAACAGTCCGTCTACGGCAAGCTCGCGCTCTCTGCCTTCGTTATCGGCGACCCTGATACCACACAGCTCGTCCTGTCCGAGAAGCTCGGTTATGCTGCTATTCAGCACAAGCTCGACATTATCTCTTGCCTTGAGCGCCTCAACGAGCTTTGCCTCGCCGCGGAAGGTATCTCTGCGGTGGATAAGGTAGACCTTCGAGCATGTGTCGCTCAGGAGCATCGCATCCTGCAGGGCGGAGTTTCCGCCGCCGTTTACGGCGACGGCCCTGCCCTTATAAAACGCACCGTCGCAAACCGCGCAGAAGCAGACTCCGGCGCCCATTAGCTCCTCCTCGCCGGGGATGCCGAGTGTGCGCGGTCTCGCGCCGGAGGCGATGATGAGAGCCTTGGCCTCGAATATGCCGCCGAAATCGGTTTTGACGCGCTTAATATCGCCGTCGACCTCGACCGATACGACCTCGTCGAGCTCAAGCTCCGCCCCCTGCTCGAGCGCCTGAGCGGTGAATTTATCGCCGAGCTCCGCGCCGGATACCGAAGGTATGCCCGGGAAGTTTTCGACCTTGGGCGACCACGTTATCTGACCTCCGAAGGTGCTTTTTTCAATTACGAGAACGCTTTTTCCCGCTCTCAAGGCGTAGAGGGCGGCAGTTAATCCTGCCGGCCCTCCGCCGATTATTATTATATCATACATTGCTTTGCCTTCGTTTATTTGAAAAGATAGTTCTTTATTGCGCCCGCTCCGGCAAATTTTTCGACATGCTCGCCGTCAACAACAACGAGGGTCGGAGCCTGCTTTACGCCGTAGGACAGCGCAAGCTCGACGTTTTCCTCAGCCATGATCTTCTCGCATTCGAGCCCCGCCTTGTCCAGATAGCTGTAGACTATGCGGCAGTTCGGGCAATTCTCGCGTGTGAAGAGGATGGTGCGCCTGCCGGTGGATGCCTTGCAGATCTCCTCCTCAACGGCGGGCTCCTGCGCGGGCTTTGCCTCGGGGTGCAGAGGTCCCTTGTGCCTGAGGACGGAGGTGCCGATGTTATACTCCTTGCGCTCCTTATACTCCTGAGTCTTGCCGGCGTTCCAGTTCTGCACCGGGCGGTAATAGCCGGTGATGCGGCTGTATACCTCTGCGCTTTCGCCGCACTCGGGGCAGGTGAACTGCTCACCGGTAAGATAGCCGTGATTCTTGCAGACAGAGTAGGTCGGGCTTATGGTATAGTACGGCAGCTTGTAGTTTTCCGCGATCTTGCGCACGAGGTTCGCCGCGGCCTGCCAGTCGGGAAGCTTCTCGCCGAGGAAGGCGTGGAATACCGTGCCGGAGGTGTACAGCGTCTGCAGCTCGTCCTGAATGTCGAGAGCGGAGAATATATCGTCGGTGTAGCTTACCGGGAGGTGGCTGGAGTTTGTGTAGTACGGCGTATCGCCCTGAGAGGCGGTGATGATGTCGGGGTACTGCTCAACGTCGTGCTTTGCAAGACGGTAGGATGTGCTCTCGGCAGGGGTGGCCTCGAGGTTATAAAGATCGCCGTACTGCTCCTGATAATCCGACAGTCGCTCACGCATATGGTTTAGAACCTTCTTGCTGAACTCCTGGCACTTTTCGGTGGTCATGTCGGCGCGGATCCATTTTGCGTTAAGCCCCGCCTCATTCATACCGACAAGACCGATGGTGGAAAAGTGGTTGTTGAAGTTTCCGAGATAATACTTGGTGTAGGGGTAAAGGCCCTCGTTGAGGAGCTTTGTTATGACATTGCGCTTTACCTTCAAAGAGCGTGCGGCGATGTCCATCATCTTGTCAAGGCGCTTGAAGAAGTCCGCCTCGTCGGCCGCGAGGTAAGCTATGCGCGGCATGTTGATTGTAACGACGCCTATAGAGCCCGTGCTCTCGCCGGAGCCGAAGTAGCCTCCGGACTTCTTGCGCAGCTCACGCAGGTCAAGGCGCAGGCGGCAGCACATGCTGCGAACGTCCGAGGGCTCCATGTCGGAGTTAATATAGTTGGAGAAGTACGGAGTACCGTACTTTGCGGTCATCTCGAACAGGAGCTTATTGTTCTCCGTGGGAGACCAGTCGAAGTCGCGGGTGATGGAATAGGTAGGGATCGGGTACTGGAAGCCGCGGCCGTTGGCATCGCCCTCGATCATGATATCGATAAATGCCTTGTTGACCATTGCCATCTCATCAACGCAGTCGCCGTAGGTAAAGTCCTGCTCCCTGCCGCCGACGATGGCGGGTATGTCCTTGAGGTCTGCCGGAACCGTCCAGTCAAGGGTGATGTTCGAAAACGGAGCCTGAGTGCCCCAGCGCGACGGGGTGTTCACGCCGAAAATGAACGACTGTATGCACTGCTTGACCTCTTTGTAGCTGAGATTATCGATCTTAACAAAGGGCGCAAGATAGGTATCAAAGCTTGAAAATGCCTGAGCGCCGGCCCACTCGTTCTGCATGATTCCGAGGAAGTTTACCATCTGATTGCACAGAGTGCTCAGGTGGCTCGCCGGAGAGGAATTGATCTTACCGGGGATGCCGAGGCCCTGCTGTATCAGCTGCTTTAGGCTCCAGCCGGCACAGTAGCCGGTGAGCATGCTCAGATCGTGCAGGTGCAGATCGCAGTTGCGGTGGGCGTTGCCGATCTCCTCATCGTAGATCTCGCTGAGCCAGTAGTTTGCAGTGATCGCGCCGGAGTTTGAAAGGATAAGTCCGCCGACCGAGTAGGTGACGGTTGAGTTTTCCTTGACGCGCCAGTCGAGAACCTTTAAGTAGCTGTTAACGGTCTCCTTATAGTCGAGATAGGTGTTTTTCATGTTGCGCAGCTTCTCGCGCTGCTTGCGGTAGAGTATGTAGGCCTTTGCAACGCCCTCATAGCCGCCGCGGGATAACACGGCCTCGACGCTGTCCTGGATATCCTCAACAGCGATATAGCCGTCCTTTATCTTCGGCAGGAAGTCGGCCGATACCTTGAGCGCGATGAAATCGATGATATCATCGGTGTACTCGGTGTCGGTCGCCTCGAACGCCTTTTTTATGGCGTTGGCGATCTTTGTGATGTCAAAGTCTACGATCTTTCCGTCTCTCTTAATGATCTGATACATTTCTATCCTCCGTTTTTTCTCTCAAACGCCTCTTACCTCGACTGTAGGGACATAGTCCCGAACGGCGTCGGCCAGCGCGTGCATCTGCTTTTCATCATACGCTTCAAGTCCGTCCGGCAGGATAAGGCTGCCGGAGTCCTTAAACTGCTGAAGGTAGTATTCCTTCGCGCCCCTTATCCACCTTGCGGCTCCGATTAGGCTCTCCCTCGTGTGGATGCCCTTGACGACCGTCGTGCGGAACTCATAGTCCATGCTGCCGCCGAGCAGAAGCTCCTTCGACATTTCAACGGGTGCAATGTCAAATTCCTTCAGACCTATCGTGCGCGCATAATCCTCCGGTGCGTTTTTAATATCCATCGCCACACGGTCGACGAGCCTTTCTCTGATTATCCCGGATAAAAGCTCCGGGTTTGAGCCATTGGTGTCGAGCTTTATCTTATAGCCCAGCGCCTTGACCCGCTCCAGAAACTCGGGCATGTCCGCATGCAGAAGCGGCTCTCCGCCCGTGACGGCTACGCCGTCGAGCACTCCTCTCCGCTTTCGCAGAAAGTCGAACACCTCATCATCCGTGAGACAGTCATCATTTATCTGCTCGGGCAGAACGAGCATCGAGTTATGGCAGAACGGACATCTGAAATTGCAGCCGGCCGTAAACACCGTGCACGCGACTACTCCGGGATAGTCAAGGAGCGTTAATTTTTGAATACCTGTTACCTTCATTGCGTACTCCCTTATGTTTAACGGTCTAAACAATAGCATAAGCCGATTGTTCTGTCAATAGAAAAACACAAAATGTAGTTATTTTTACCGCTTTGTAACCCGTATCACCACTAAATATTGTGGTTTGCATATTTGCAAAAGGTAATTTTTCCACGGCATTTTTTGTCTTTGACGCTTTTTCACCGCGTTCAAAACGTTGACGTTCCAACGCTTAGCGCCGTTTTCTTATGTTCAAAAATTATTAATCAACGCGTAATTGCAGGTTTCGCTGCAACACAAGATTTTGTGCTTACGGTTTTATGTTAACACAAATTATATGATCTCTGCTGTAGCTGAGGCCACAGAAATGCCGAAGCAGAGCTTTTTCTCTGCTTCGGCAGGTGTTATTTGCACTATTTTAGCGTCTCAATGAGCGCTTCGGCGCATTTCATGCCGTCTACGGCAGCGGAGGTTATGCCTCCGGCGTAGCCCGCGCCCTCTCCGCAGGGGTACAGACCCCGTATCTGCGAGCATCGGGCATCATCGCGCAGTATGCGCACGGGTGAGGAGGAGCGCGTCTCCGGCGCTGTGAGCACGGCGTCCGGCGCGTCAAAGCCTTTTAGCTTTTTCCCCAGCTCCGGGAGCGCGTTTTCAAGCACCCCGCTTATACGCTCCGGCAGGACATCATGCAGGTCGCACCAGTAAACGCCCGGTCGGTAGCTCGGCGTGACGGAGCCTGCGCCGTCGGTTTTTTTATGCGCAAGGAAATCGCCGACGGTCTGTGCCGGGGCGCGGTAGCTTCCCGATGCGGCAAACGCGGCGCGCTCTATATCGCGCTGCCAGTACATGCCGCCGAGCGGGCCGTCATACGGAAAATCCTCCGGCTGCAGGGTCACGAGCAGGGCGCTGTTTGCGTTTTCCGCGTCGCGGAGGGAATTGCTCATGCCGTTTGTGCACACGCCTCCGGGCTCGGACGCCGCGGCGATGACCTCACCTCCGGGGCACATGCAGAAGGTATATGCGCTCGTTCCGTCGGGCAGGTGAACGTTCAGCGAATAATCGGCTGCCGGAAGCGTGCCGCCGCTCTCGCCGTACTGCGCAAGATTTATGTTCTCTTGCTTATGCTCTATGCGCGCACCCATGGAAAAGGGCTTTGCCTCCATCGGAACACCTGCCTTTTCGAGCATCTCAAAGGTATCACGCGCTGAGTGGCCTATAGCGAGGATAAGCGCGGAGCATGAAAGCTCGTACTCGCCGCCTTCATCCGTCACCTTGACGGCACGCAGAGTGTTATTTTCCGTAACAAGCCCCGTGAGCTTTGAGTTAAAGCGCACATCTCCGCCGTTTTTGATGATGCTTTCACGTATGCCCTGCACCACATTTATAAGTATATCCGTTCCGATATGCGGCTTTGCGTCATACAGTATGCTCTCGGGCGCTCCGTGCTCGTAAAACGTACGCAGTATCCGGCGTATGCGCTTATCGCGTATGCCCGTGCCGAGCTTACCGTCGGAAAACGTTCCCGCTCCGCCCTCGCCGAACTGGACGTTGCACTCGCAGTCGAGCTCTCCGCCCGAGCGGAAGGCATCTACCTTTTTCTTTCGCGTTTCGGCGTCGGCGCCGCGCTCAAGGACGATGGGCTTAAGTCCCGCCATGCTCAGCACCAGCGCTGCGAACATGCCGCCGGGCCCGAAGCCCGCGACAACGGGTCGCTCATTTACGCTCAGATGCGGTACGGAGTACTCCGTTTCCTCATATTCGGCCAAATTTTTGCTCTTGTTTTTTGCAAGCAGCTTTTCCTCGTTATCCGTCTCCACGGCGACGGAGTACAGCCAGTGGATATCATTTTTCTTCCGTGCGTCGAGCGAGCGCTTTGTGATTTCAAGGCTCTTTATCGCCCAGGCGGGCACATGCAGCTCTCGTGCGGCTTTTTTTCTGAGCATATCCTCGCTTTGACCGATATCGAGACGCAGATTTCTTACAAGTATCATTTGCCGAGCCTCCCCGCCGTCACTCCGCTTGCCCACGCCCACTGGAGATTAAAGCCGCCGCAGTCGGCATCGACATCCAGAAGCTCGCCTGTTATGAACAGATGCGGCACAAACCAGCTCTCAAGCGTTTCGGGATTGACTCCCGTTGTTTTTATGCCCCCGGCTGTTACCTGTGCGTGGTCGAAATCCTCAACTCCGCGCAGTGCTATCGCAAAATCGCGGCAGGCATTCGCTATGGCCGCAATGTCCGCATCCGTGAGCTTATCCAGCGGCATAGAGCCGGGAACGCCCGCATATTTTACGGTCATTTTGCCGAGGCGATTGTGCAGAACGCCGGTGAGCGCATCGTCAGCGCAGAGCGCAGGGTTATTTTTTATCCGTGTACGCAGCTTATACTCAATATCCGTGTCGCCGGAAAGGTCAATGTGTATAACTCCCCTGCCTGTCTTTGCAGCGGCGCGGGAGATATCGAACGCCGCCGGGCCGGAGAGCCCTGTCTCCGTAAATTGCAGCTCGCCGCCGCTTTGTGCGAGCGTTTCTCCGTCGTTTTCAAGGCGCAGCTTCGCCATGACCCTCACGCCCTTGAGGGCACGCGGATACGTGGGATCTGTTATAAGCTGAACGAGCGACGGCAAAAGGCGCGTACACTTATGTCCAAGCGGCTTTAAAAGCTCATATCCGTCATGAACTCCGCCGACCCTTGCTCCGGCCGCGCCGCCGCAGGAGACTATGACGAAGTCGGCGCTTATGCCTCCCTCGTCGGTCAGGACGGCAAAGCCCTCGCCGCGTCTTTCGATTTTCCGCGCCGGGCAGGAGGTCTTTACCGTTATATTATCGCGCATGAGCGCAAAGCGCAGAACGTCGACAACGCTGTTTGCCGAGTTTGACTGCGGATATACTCTGCCGCCGTACTCGCGGCTCACGCTGAGGCCGAGTGTATCGAAAAAGCGCAGCGTATCGTCCGGCGTAAAGCCTGCCAGCACCGCATCGGGAAAGCCGGGCTGTGAGCCGTGATAATGCCCGGAAAAAGCGCCGGTATTGGTGAGGTTGCATCTTCCGTTGCCTGTGCTCAGGAGCTTTTTGCCGACGCGCTGCTGTCTCTCGAGCAATATTACATTATTATTTTTATCCTCCGAGGCCGTTATCGCAGCCGCCATGCCCGACGCTCCGCCGCCTATAATTACAACATTATTCATTTCACTCTCCGCAGTGATAGAGTATATCGTGCGCCACCGGCTCGTAAAACGCACGGCGTATCTCGTCTGAATCGTGCGTCCGGCCGAGGATGCACATTATCTTGGCAAGCGCCGACTCCGTGGTCATATCATACGCCTCGAGCACGTTGCGCCAGCCCTTTAATCTGTGCCCGACATTGTACACCGCAAGATCCGAGCCCTCGTTCTGCACCTGGGTGGTCATGATTATGATCTTGCCTCTGCTTATGGCGTTTATGACGATATCCAGAAGCTTATCATCGCCGTAGGACGGCAGTCCGCCGACGCCGAAGGCCTCGATTATCACGGCGTCCTTGCGCTCGGTCAGAAACTGCAAAAGCTCAAAATCTATGCCGGGGATCAGTTTTATAAGCCCGACATTCGTATCAAGCTCGGTGGAAAACTCGGGTCTTTCGCTGCTTTCGGGCTTGATGTACTGCATGAGCACCCCGTCCTGAAGCGTTGCGATATAGGGGTAGTTTATGCTGGAGAAGGCCGCGTAGGACTTAGACCTTGTTTTCCTCGCCCGTGTGCCGAGTATGACACGGCCGTTAAAGACTATATTCACGCCGCATATATCGTCCGAGCAGGCGCAGGTGAAGGCGTCAAGGAGATTTATCTTTGAATCGGTCGAGTCAAAGCCTATAGGCTTCTGCGCACCGGTGAGTATAACAGGCTTTCGGGAGCCGCGGATCATATAGCTCAGCGCCGCTGCAGTATAAGCCATCGTGTCCGTTCCGTGGCTTATGACAAAGCCGTCGTACTTATCGTAATTATCCCTTACGCACTGCGTTATCTTCACCCAGTGCGCGGGAGTCATGCTCGTGCTGTCGACATTAAAAAGCGATATGCACTCGACGCGGCACAGCTTCGATATAGCAGGGACGAGCGCAAGAAGCTCCTCGGGGCTCAGCTGCGGCGAAAGTGCGCTGCCGCTTAACTGCGAGGCGATGGTGCCTCCCGTTCCTATCATGAGTATGCTCTTCATTTTCGTTCGAACACCCCGCTTTTTCCGCCCGTCTTTTTAAGCAGACGGATATCCGTTATCTCGATATCGCGCTGCACGGCCTTGCACATGTCGTAAACCGTAAGTGCCGCAACGGACACCGCCGTGAGCGCCTCCATCTCGACGCCGGTCGCGCCGGTACACTTCGTTGTGGCGACGATCTCGACGCTGAGGCTTTCCTCGCACAGCGAAATGTCGATATCCACGCCCGATATCATTATCGGGTGGCACATGGGTATGATCTCCGAGGTGCGCTTTGCGCCCATTATGCCGCCGATCTGCGCGACGGACAAAACGTCGCCCTTTTTCATGCCGCCTGTCCTTATGAGCTCGAAGGTCTCGGCGTTGACTATCACACGCCCCGCCGCGACCGCCGTGCGCACGGTGTCCGCCTTTTCGGACACGTCCACCATCTTCGCTCTGCCGTTTTCATTAAAATGCGTAAAGTCTGCCATAGCGTTTCTCCGTATCGTTAAGATATGCTTATTTTATATTCCGCCCGGCACCTTGTCAATGCTCATGCGGCGCAGTATGTAATTGTTAACGTACAACGAACAATATGTTAACTATTACTAATACTGCTTGCATTTCTAAATTTTATATGCTATCATATGCGTAGATATTGTATATACACATTACCAAAAAGCTGACTAAATGCAGACACTGAAGCCGTTTGGCTACCGCTGATCAATTTTTATTAGCCTCAATCAGACGCATGTTGTTAACTTGAAAGGATGTGTTTAAGTGCAGTATTTATCTAAGTGCCAAGTATTTAATCTCTCCAGCAGAACGCTTACATACTATTGCCTTCTTTATGGAGGACAACTAAAGCGTCTTTCATAAAGTGCATAGATTTACTTGCTTTGCAACAAATCTATGCACGCTAATTGAGAATTTGGAAGGCAGCAACGCGTTAGTATAGTGTTGATTAATGGAGGTATTTAATGAACAAAAGGCGAATTATTTCGGTATTTGCGGTAATTTTGCTCACTTTCTCTTTAACGAGCCAAGCATTTGCCGCTACATCAGGTTATTACTTTAATGGTGGTTGGAAATTCATTTCAAATAAAGGTGTATTAGCAACTATTGAAACTCAGAATCCGCACGTAAATGAGGGCAGTTGTGTATTTGTATGGGTAATGACCTGCGATTCAAACTACAACAACAGGTATGCGCAAGTCGGCTACCTAAAGTACGCTTATAATAGCAAGCCATATTATTTTTATGAATATAATTATGGTGGTGGATCTTCATGGTTTCAAAAGCAGCTAACATCTGCACCCGCAACGGGAACGCATCACACGTATAAGGTTGGCTGTGATAATACAAGAATGTACTTTGTAATTGATGGCACTACTTATGCGGAAGTTGCGTTATCAAAAATTCCTTTTACGCGCAATACGATTGAGGTCTTAACAGAAACACACAGCGTTTCTGATCAAAGCCCCGGTTCTTGCTCTAATCCTCTAACAATGGGAGCTGTAAAATACAAAAGCAATTCTGACACATGGCATAACACAAGTTGCACTTGTTCATCAGGCATCACTGGAATGGGCGATTTATCCACACAGCGCAATAACATTCCCTCTTCAGGTGCTTCAACTTGGGAAGTTTGGGATTCTCGTTATTAAGGAGGTATTAAAATGAAAAAGCGTATCAAAATTTTTGCCGGAGCTTTAGCTGCCGTGCTCATATTGTCCGCGTCAGTGGCATACGCTTTGTCGGCAGAGCCCGAAGCAGCAAAAGCAAGCGGCCGGGAGCAGGTTTTGGATACCGTTTCGGTCTGTGATGAGTCTGTTCCGCTTACAGGAACCTTGCAGGCGCTGACCGACAGAGTCGACCCCGCCGACCGCGGTTTTTCCGTCGCGGAGCTTGCGGCAGAAAGCGTACAGTCTTCCAGAAACGCAATGATAGACCGCGATGCAGCCCTCTCGGTCGCGTCAAAACACCTTGAGGCAATGACCTCTTCCGCTCCGAGCTCGGTAAACGCCATTCTTGCAAGCTTTACCGATAACGAGTCGGCTGTCATTAACGAAAGTGGCAGAACGCTCCAAAATGCTCCCGCATGGGTGGTCACCTTTACCAATGTTACGCTCACCACGCAGGGCAACGGCGGTACAGTCCTTGCCGATTCGACCATGGTCATAGACGCATACTCGGGAGAGCTTCTCGAGGTCATATCCTACGGCGTATAACAAATATGCAAACAGCTCACGGCAGCGCGCTGCCGTGAGCTGTTATTTTTATTATTTACTCCACAGATATCATGTAATAATAGACGGGCTGGCCGCCGTTTACTACAGTGACCTCCGCGTCTGGGAAGGCTTTCTCAAGCGCTTTCGCCGTGGTCTCCGCGTCCTCTCCGCTCACGTCCTCGCCGTAGTAAACGGTGATGATCTCGGGCTCAAGGTCCTCAAAGGCCTCGGACATTTTATCCAGCATGGATGGCATCTCAGTAAAGCTGCCGATGAGCTTACCGTCTAAAAGCGCGAGGTATTCGCCAGCGTGGATGGCATAGCCGTCAAAATCCGAGTCGCGGGCGGCGTAGGTGACCTGAGCGGTGTGAACGCTCTCAAGGGACTCGGTGAGCGTCTCGACTATGTCTGACACCTCGCTGTCTGGGTCAAAGCTGAGCATCGCGGTTATTCCCTGGGGAATAGTCTTTGTCGGGATGACGACAACGGTCTTATCCTCGCAAAGGGGGATGCTCTGCTCGGCGGCCATGATTATGTTCTTGTTGTTCGGCAGAACGAACACGATCTCAGCCGGGGTGCGGTTAATCTCCTTTATGATATCCGCAGTCGAGGGGTTCATGGTCTGGCCGCCGGTGACGATCGTGTCGGCGCCGAGCTCCCTGAACAGGTTCGCAATGCCATCGCCCGCGCAGACGGCAACTATGCCGTAGCGCTTGGTGGGGGCGGCATGCAGCTCATCCGTGGACTCAAGCTCCTGCTCGACCTTTTCAAGATCATCTGTCGTCTGAGCCTTGCGGCCGGCCATTATATCGTCATACTGCGTGCGCATGTTCTCTATCTTGGCAAGCTCCAGCGTACCGTACTGCTGGCTCTTTGTGAGCGCCTCGCCGGGTATATTCGTATGAACATGCACCTTGAACGCCTCGTCGTCCTCGCCGATGACAAGGCTGTCGCCTATGCTGGAAAGATAGGCGCGCAGCGGCGTGAGATCGACGTTAGGCTCGTGCTTGCGGACTATATACACGGTATCGAAGGCGTAGGTTATCTCATCGGTCCCGAACATGTCGAACGCGCTGCTTTCATTTGCTGCAGCGCCTGCCTGAACAGCGGCCGTGGGAGCCTTGATCTCTCCGCGCAGACATGCGAGCATGGCGGTGAAGATGACGATATATCCCTTTCCGCCGGCGTCAACAACGCCGGCCTTCTGCAGAACGGGGTTCTGATTGACTGTGTTATCAAGAGCCTCACCGCCTATCCTGAGCGCGGTCTCGAGCAGCTCCTCGATATCCGTGCCCTTCTTGGCATACTCGACGGCGGCTGCCGATGCCATACGCGCAACGGTCAGTATAGTGCCCTCGGCAGGCTTCATAACTGCCTTATAGGCCGCATCAACGCCGTCCTCCATCGCGGCCGCGAATTCCTTCGCGCCGACTGTCTCCATTCCCTTGAGTCTGCGTGATATACCGCGGAACAGCAGCGACAGTATAACGCCGGAGTTTCCGCGTGCGCCGCGCAGAAGAGCGCCGGCCACGCAGTCGGCAACTGCATCTACAGCGTAAAACTCTTTCTTTCTCAGCTGGGCAGCGGCCTCATTCATCGTAAGACCCATATTTGTACCCGTATCTCCGTCGGGAACGGGAAAAACGTTAAGCTCATTTATCTGCTGAGTATTCTCAGCAAGCGCGGCGTCAGCGCAGAGGATCATGTCCTTAAACACCGCGGCGTCTAAATATTCTCTCAAATCAAAAGCACCTCCGGGAGGGATTATCTCTGTAATTAATCGACTATGACGGTGTCGACATAAACGTCGACGCTCTTAACGGGAACGCCCGTGGCCTTTGCGACCTTGTAGCGCACTTCCTTTATAATGCTGCGGCACACGGCGCTTATATTAACGCCATTGTCAACGCCTATGTGCAGCTCAAGCGAAAGCGTGCCGTCGTCATTAAGGTGAGTAATAACACCCTTTGACATCGATTCGCGTCTGAGAAGCTGGCGCGGGCCGCCTTCCTTATTGCGCCCTGCCATGCCCTTAACGCCGAAGCAGCTTGTCGCCGCCGCGCCGGCAATATTCGTAAAGACCTCACTGGTGATGCTTATATTTCCAAGCTCATTGCTGATGTTCACCATATTGAAAGGCTCCTTTCATTAAAAAATACGCGCAATTATAAAATTGCTACAATAGTATAATACACCGATTCAAAAAGTACAAGCAATAATTTGATGTTTACAGCGCATTTTTTTGGTGTTAAACTCAAAGTACATAATATAATTTATAATTATTACCTTCGGGAGGAAAAGATATGACAAGAAAGTACAAGACGATGGACGGCAACGAGGCGGCG
>URAL01000019.1 GCA_900545805.1 uncultured Eubacteriales bacterium
TTGAGGCTTCAATGAGTCTTTATTGCGGCGGCCCGACCGGTGACATTGTACCGGGTCGGAGTGCATCGCACTACGAAAGCAGAAGCAAATACATAAGCATTAAAAGGCAGCCGCCCGGCTGCCTTTTTTGTATGTAAAAATTAATATTGATTTACCTACGGGATTGGTTGTATAATAACCACAAGAGGTGAATCACATGATATCAACAAAAGGACGCTATGCAATACGCATATTACTCGATCTTGCCGAGCACAACAACGGAAGCTACATCCCTATGAAGGAGGTCGCCGCCCGGCAGGAGATATCGCTCAAATATATTGAAAAGATCATGCCCTCGCTTAAATCCGCGGGTCTTATAGACAGTGTCCACGGTATCGGCGGCGGCTACAGGCTCACAAGATCGCCGGATCAGTATACGCTTTGGGAGATATTAAAGCTTGCAGAGGGAGACCTTGCGCCGGTGTCCTGCCTTCAGGATAACGCACCGCCCTGCCATCGCGCAGCCGAGTGCCGCACACTGTCCGTGTGGGAGGGCTATTATGAGCTCACGCGCAACTATTTTTCCGGCATAACACTTGCCGATCTAATGAATGAACCGCACGGCGGAGACTACGTTATCTGACCGCCGCCGAGCACCGTGTCACCGTCGTACAGCACGGCCGACTGGCCGGGCGTGACGGCGCGCTGCGGCTCATCGAAGCGTATAAGAGCTTCATTTTCAAAAGCTCAAGCGCCTGTTCTTTGTTCGGGATCATCGGAAAAGCCTCCTGTGAGTAAATTTATCAGTCCGCGAACAGCGGGGTAGAGAGGTAGCGGTCGCCGGTATCGGGCAGGAGCACGACGATAGTCTTGCCCTCGTTCTCCGGGCGCTTTGCAAGCTCAATAGCGGCCCATACAGCAGCGCCGGAGGAGATACCGACGAGCACGCCCTCGCTTTTGCCGATCTCTTTGCCGGTGGCAAACGCGTCGTCGTTCTCGACGGGGATTATCTCGTCATAGACCTTGGTGTCCAGCACCTCGGGAACAAAGCCCGCGCCGATGCCCTGAATCTTGTGAGAGCCGGCAACGCCGGTGGAGAGAACAGCGGAGCTCTTCGGCTCGACTGCAACGACCTTGACTTCGGGCTTCTTGGACTTGAGGAACCGGCCGACGCCGGTGACCGTGCCGCCGGTGCCAACGCCTGCAACGAAAATGTCGATCTCACCGTCGGTATCTGCAAAGATCTCCGGGCCGGTGGTCTCAAAGTGCGCCTTGGGGTTTGCGGCATTGACGAACTGGCCGGGGATGAAGCTGTTGGAGATCTCCTTTGCAAGCTCGTCGGCCTTGGCGATAGCGCCCTTCATGCCCTTTGCGCCCTCGGTGAGTACGAGCTCCGCGCCGTACGCCTTCATAAGCTGGCGGCGCTCAACGCTCATGGTCTCTGGCATGACGATGATTATGCGGTAGCCTCTTGCGGCGGCGACGGATGCAAGGCCGATGCCGGTGTTGCCGCTGGTCGGCTCGATGATGACGGAGTCGGCGTTCAGCAGACCCTTTGCCTCTGCGTCGTCGATCATCGCCTTTGCGATCCTGTCCTTAACGGAGCCTGCGGGGTTAAAATACTCAAGCTTTGCGAGGACCCTTGCCTTGAGGCCGTGCTTTTTTTCAATGTGGGTGAGCTCAAGCAGGGGAGTGGAACCGATAAGCTGATCGGCGGAAGTGTATATTTTAGACATGATATTATCTCCTTTTAATTTTTAATTATTTAAATAGTAAATTTGATTTGATGTGAGCGTTGGAAAAAATTCAGTCCCGACATCGGAAGACAATATATGCAGCCATGATGTTTACCTCGGTTCGATTTTAACTACTACCAACTTGGTAGGTTGGTAGTAGTATAAGTCCGTATTCCTCATTTGTCAATAGCCTTGAGCAAAGAAATATGAAAAACCGCACCGCAGTTTTCTGCGGTGCGGTTTCTTATCAAATTCGGTATCAGCCGCCGTGCATGAGTCCGGCGGTCTTTGCCTTGCTCTCGTCCGAGCGCTTGAGGTAAGGCTTGCACACGATGTGTAGGAATATTCCGAGCGGGACGGCGATGGCGGCCATCAGCAGCAGAACGAGGATGCACTTGAAGTAGGTGCCGTTATAGCCGCCGGCGATCGTCTCACGCATAGCGTTCATCGAATACTTGAACGGCATCACGCCGTAGAGCACCTGGAAGAGCTTCGGCAGCATCTCGACGGGGTAGGTGCCGCCCGAGCCTGCGACCTGCAGGACCAGCACGATGATCGAAAGCGCCTCGCCCGTGCTGCCGAGCGCGAACACGAAGCTGTAGTTTACAAGCGTTGCGACAAGGCTTGAAAGCGCCGCGGCGAGCCAGAACAGGAACGGGTTATAGCACTGTATGCCTATGTAGTAGAGGTTGCCGAGCACCGTCATGAGCGCTGTGAGCTGGCCGATGGCGAAGAAGATGAAGTAGCGGCCGAAGTAGGATTCCGTTACGCTCAGGGTGGGGAACTCATTGCGATTCTTGATGTGCGGATGCATGAGGCTGACGCTCAGCAGAGCGCTTGCCCAAATCGCCAGCACGGTGTAGAACGGAGCCATGCCCGAGCCGAAGTGGTCAAGGGCGTATACGCGGACGACCTCGAGGTTGGCGGGGGAGGAGAGGTAGTCAACGAGGCTTGCAACGTCGTTCTGCATCAGGTCAAGGATGTTGGAAACGCTCTCGGACGAGCGCAGCTCGTTTACGTTCGACTGTACGTTCGTCACGAGGTCGAGCATCGTGTTCATGACCTCACGCGTGCTGTTTATGCTCTGCGTGCAGGAGCTGAGCGCAGAGGTAAACTGCTGAAGCGTGAGCGCCTGACTGTTTACGTCGCCCTGGATCTGCGCAATGAGAGAATCAAGGTTGTCCAACGAGTTTTGCAGCGTCGTCATGGAGTTTATGAGGTTGCTGTCGATATTCGTCTGCTGGAGTATATCGTCGAAGCGGATAACGCTTTCATGAAGCTGCTTGTTGACATCATAGTACAGATCGTCGAGGATTTCGCCCTCGTAGTCTGTTATACCGCCCTCGCCGTACAGTGCGTCCCAGTCGATGACCGAGCTTCCCGCGCCGGCAGGGTTGCCGCCTGTCGCCTCATCGAGTCGCTCCATGGTGTTGCGCAGCTGTTCGGAGCTGTTTCTTATCGCGTCGGCAGAGTAGATGACGTCCTCCTTGCTGGTCGCAAGGCGATCCTGCATGTTGGAGATGCTCTTGCGGCTGTTGTTGAGCATGTTGACAACGTCCGGGAGCAGAGCGCTGGTCATAGTGGTGACGTTCAGCGCCGACTGTGTGACCGAGGACATCGACTCCATTATGGAGACATAGGTGCGCAGATCGGTCTTTATGTTTTCAAGCTGATCATCGAGGCTATCCAAGGACAGAGAGGAATCACTTCCCATGCCGGAGAACAGTGATGTGAAGGTCGAAAGCTCGTCGACGATGGAGGCGAGGAATATGCTGTTGACTTGGTTTTTGACTATGCCCTGAGCACGGTCGGTAACACGGGAGGCGACGGCATTCATCTTCTGGTTGTCGTAGTATATTATCTCGGGAGTTTCGAACTCACCGTCGGTAAAGCCGAGCATTGCCGAGCTGAAGTCTGCCGGGATAACGAGTCCGGCGTAGTAGTCGCCGCTGTACAGCCCGTCCTGAACGGCCTGCTCGGAGTCGACAAACTGCCAGTCTATCTGGTTGTTGCTCTTGAGCTTTTCGATAATAATATTGCCGATGTTGAGATCGATACCCATGAATGTCGTGCCCTCGTCCTCGCTGGAAACAGCAATTTTGAGGTTCTGTGTTGAGTCGGGGGTGTAGGGGTCCCAGTTTGAAATGATGTTGAACCAGGCGTATAAACAGGGGATCAGAGCCAAACCGAAGACGCAGACAATCGCAACAACGCTCCTGCTCAGACGCTTTATGTCCGAACGGATGACGGAGCGAACATTTGAAGTTTTATCTTTTAATTTGTTCATCGCATTGCTCATCCTTCACAGAGTGTTGTTTATTCTTCCTTGCCTGTAGAGGCCTCTTCGTAATTATCGTACTTAAAGCCCGAGGCTGAGTTTTCATCGTTTTCCGGCGCACGGCTGCGAATTGCTTCACGTATCGCCTCTGCGCGCTTGTCGGCAGAGGTTTCGCTGCTTTCGGCTATGGCGGGTGCTTCGCCGCTGCCTTCCTCGATCCGGCTTATCATTTTCCTGAGCGTATAGTCCTGATACTCAATGACGATGAGTACTGCGGCGATAATGAACATCGAAACTATCCATAAAACGAGGAATATCGTTTTTGAGCTGTTTGTGAAAAACAGCATCACGAGGAAGATAGTTGGCACTATCAGCAGACTCCGCAGAGCCATCCGCGTACGCCTGACATTGTGCTCATGCATCTGCCTGAGGCACTCCATCAGGTCGTTATACTTTTTTTCGTACTGAGTATCCATAGTGATTGCTCCTGTAGTTTTTACATCATTTCCGTCTTATCGAGCTGCTCGTTCATATACTTGTTGATACCGCCGAGCGAACGCTTTGCGAATATGCCTATCAGCAATCCGATGACAAAGAACAGCATGAGCTGCAATAGATATATTAGGTACTGATTCTGATACAGCCCCGCGATAGCCTCGCGCATCGCATTGATCGCATAGGGGAAGGGGAAGAACAGGTAGACCTGCCGGAAGAAGTTCGGCAGCAGCTCAATGGGGTAGGAGCCGCCGGAACCGGCGATCTGAATAATAAGTATGACAACTATGAGCGCTCTGCCGATGTTGCCGAAGGCGACGGCAAAGGCGTATGCCAGCATCGAGCAGGCCATTGAGGTGACAAAGCCCGACAGCAGGAGCAGACCGGGATGCACGCAGTCAACTCCGAGAATAAGAAGATTGCCGAGCATGGTTATAAGCGCCTGTAACTGGCTGAGCACAAAGAACAGCAGATATCTGCCGAAGAAGCGCTGCTTTTCCGTCGCCTCAGGCACCGGGATGGGCGCGTCGCACTTGAGTATCGCGTTGAGGATAACGCAGCCGACCCAAATTGCGAGCATCGTGTAAAACGGGGTCATTGCTGCACCGTAGGACTCAACGGGGTAGACCGATTTAGAGACTATAGATACGGGACTTGAGAGGAACGCGCCGATGCTTTCGGGATCTACGTTTAAGAAGTCAAAAACATTTTTCAGCGTGCCGTTTTCGGGATTACCGTCAAGCATTTCAATAAAGTCGTCGATCCTGCTGCTGTAGGAGGTGAGAAGATCCTTGACCTGAATGAGTGCGTTGTTGACAGCTCCGAAGGTATTGCCGAGCTCCTTTACGATAGGCGTGGTCTTGCCGAGTATTCCGTTGAGATCAAGCAGCAGGGCCGATACCTCGCCGAGGCTGTCCTGCAGGTTGTTGAGCATAGTGTCGAGCATGGGGTAGACCGTCTCGGTGAGGGTTACTCTGACGGTGCCCAGCATATCACTGACCAGCTGCAAATCGCGGATAAGGTTGATATCGCGGTTGCCGCTGAGAATATCGTCGAGGATGTCCTGAGCGCTCTTTGCGCTGCTCTCGGCGCTGTTTATGGAGCCTGAGACGCTTGAAGTGTCGCTTCCGCTTGCCGTACCGACGGCCTCCGCCGTTGCGCCGAGCGCGCTTATTTCCTGAGAAACGACCTTAGTGTCGCTTTGAGCGGCCTGAAGAGCCTCCTTGCGGACCTCAGGATCGGAGGTGCTCTGAGCTTTTGAGAGATTCGACTGTATGCTCGTTATGCGGTCGGTGGTGTCGTCCTTCATAAAGCCGACGAGCGATTCCATCGACTGCTGTGTCTGCGAGGCATCGTTCAGATCCTCGTAATCATAGCCGGTTATTGCCTTGTATACCACGGGAACGGTTACGGATTCATAATCTGTTTTGACAGTCTCTATAGCGTCCTTGTTGTGCGCTGCCAGAACGCGGGTCTGCTGAGCGTCAACCTGTCCGCTGTTGAGACCGAGCTTATCACGAAGCTGGGTGATCTTATCGGTGAGCTTATTGAGCGCCGTGAGCGCATCCTCAACCTCAGTGTTGGTAAGACCCGAGTGTGTGAGGTAGTCGATGAGCTCCTTATACTGCTTTTCAAGCTCGGCCAGGGCTTTGTTCGCGGCCTCGGCATCGCTTGTTCCGCCGTTATAGAGCCTGTCAAGCTTGTATATTGCCTCATTGACGGAGTCCTGAAGCTCGATAAGCATATTATTAACTTCTTCGTTTATGAGCGCAAGATCCTTTTTTGTGTCCTCAATATACACGATCTGCTTGGAGATGTTTACTCTCTCGTTGCCGATGAGGTAGATCGAGTAGTTGAGGGTGTTGTTCGTGCGCTGGAGGGTGTCGATAAGCGTATTGTTCGCGGAGATGAACTGATCGATAGTCCCGCTGTAGCTGATGAGGTTGTCGTTTATCTTCTTGAGCGTGTTCTTGAGCATCTCGGCCGAGGAATTGCCCTGAACGTCGGATGAGAAGGAGTTGAGCTTATCAAACAGCGTTTCCAGAACGGTGGAAATGTACTTTTCGTTGACTATTTTCTTGACCTTATCACCGGCCGCCTCTACGACCTTGACGGCGACGGCATTGGTCTTTTCGTTCTGATAGAATTTTATCGTCGGCTTGTACATATCCGTGTTCAGGAAATTGTACATATTATATGTAAAGTCGGGCTCGATGATAATTGCGGCGTAGTACTTTCCCGCATAGAGATCCTTTACGGCCTTGTCGGCATCATTGAGGAAAACAAAGCCAAAGTTTTCGTCGTCCTTAATCTCGTCAATCAGAGCCTTGCCCATATTGACAATGTTGCCCTCGGAATCCATATAGTCCTTATCGTTGGAAACGACGGCAATGGAAACGTCCCTGGTTTTGCCGTACGGATCCCAAAACGCATAGATGTTGAACCATGCATACAGGGCTGGCAGAACAAGGATCGCCAGTATGATGAGGAAAGCGAAGAAATTCTTATACAGGTTCCTCAGGTCATATTTAAAAATCCTGAAAACATTACGCATATCGGGCAATACTCCTGTCAAACTTAAGAGTAGTATAGCTATAATGATGTATCAAAATCAGCAAGAATATGTCGATTACAAAACGGTAACGATTTAGATACAACGATATTGTACAGGTATTTAAAATAATTGTCAAGTAGACATAACCACATAAATAGATAAAATTTTTGCATGATTGTGGTCGGCAAGAATCAGAACACTATATCTTGTGTATATTGAAGATTTAGCAGTAATTTCATGCCTTCGGCACGAATATAGCGGCCCGTTGAGGTAATGATAAGTAGCGGGTCAAGAAACCGTACCCAATACAGAAAAGGAGATGTAAAAACTATGACTAACAATTCCAGCAATCATCTTGTTGTTCCCGCTGCACGCGAGGCAATGGAGAAGTTTAAGATGGAAGCTGCCAACGAGGTCGGCGTAAACCTGAAGAACGGCTATAACGGCGACATCACTGCTCGTCAGGCCGGCTCCGTCGGCGGCCAGATGGTCAAGAAGATGATCCAGGCATACGAGAACGGCCTGAAGTAATCTTTGTCAAGAGAGAAAGAAAACGATGCCTGTTTTTCGGGCATCGTTTTTCGTTTCTACAATATATTTAATACAGGATATTAATCACGATATTCAAACTCAAGATTGTATATGCTGACGGTGTCGCCGTCGCGAATGCCCATCTCCTCCATACGCTTATAAACGCCGTTATCGCGAAGAACGCGGTCAAAGTACATAACGCTCTCGTTGTCCGAGAAGTTGACGGAGGACATAAGCCTTTGAAGCCAGCCACCCTCAACGACCCAAATATCGTCATATTTCTCAATGGTGAGCTCCTCGGACGTATCGATGACGGGCTCGGGCGGAACATAGTCGGCCTCAAAGTGAATGACCGGCGGCAGCTCGCTCAGCCTTTCGGCCGCCATTTTAACGAGCTCGTGCGTTCCCTGATGCGTTGCGGCACTCATCTCGAAAAACTCGTAGCCGAGAGCCTCGACATGAGCCTTGAGCCGCTCGATATTCTCACGGTCGCCGCCGCACAGGTCGCATTTGTTCGCCGCGACTATCTGCTTTCGCTCTGATAGCTCGACGGAATACTCTCTGAGCTCGGCGTTAATGGCGTCGAAATCCTCGACCGGGTCGCGCCCCTCGGAGCCGGAAACGTCAACGAGATGTATAAGCAATCGACAGCGATCGATATGCCGCAGAAAATCGTGGCCGAGACCCGCACCCTCTGACGCGCCCTCGATTATGCCGGGGATGTCGGCCATGACGAAGGAGCGACCCTCATCGACGTATACGACGCCGAGATTGGGGAACAGCGTCGTGAAATGGTAGTTTGCGATCTTCGGATGCGCCTTGCTAACGACCGACAGCAGGGTGGACTTGCCCACGTTTGGAAAACCGACCAGGCCGACGTCGGCCAAAAGCTTGAGCTCGAGCGTGATATCGTGAGCCTCGCCAGGAAGACCGGGCTTTGCAAAACGCGGGACCTGCCTTGTGGGCGTGGCAAAATGCTTGTTGCCCCAGCCGCCCTTGCCGCCGCGTGCGGCGATGAAGGGCTTGCCGTCGGACATGTCGTGCATTATGCCGCCGGTCTCGGTGTCGCGCACGAGCGTGCCGCGGGGAACGCGGATATAAAGGCTCTCGCCGTCCTTGCCCGAGCAGCGCTTGCCCTGACCGTCCGCGCCCGTTCCGGCGACGTATTTACGTTTGTATCTGAAGTCCATCAGCGTGGACATATTGTCATCGACAACGAAAACGATATCTCCGCCCTTGCCGCCGTCGCCGCCGTCGGGACCGCCTGCCGCGACGTATTTCTCGCGGTGGAACGCGACGGCTCCGTTGCCGCCGTTTCCGGCCTTTATCGTTATCCGTGCCTTGTCAACAAAAGAGGCAGCCATATTTCACCTCACTATAATATTTGTTTTTACCTTGGTTCTGTCATGCAGGCAATTCAAGAGCATTTCCGGCTCAAAAGAACCGTCAAAATCCGCAGAGCTGTCTGCATGACAGAACCCTATAATAAATGCCGGACGAAAGCTTCGTCCGGCATCGTCATGTTAATTTACTGAGCGATCTCTTCGTAAACAGAAACCTGCTTGCGATCCTTATCCTTGCGCTCGAACCTTACCTTGCCGTCTACGAGAGCGAACAGGGTGTCGTCCTTACCCTTACCAACGTTGGTGCCGGGATGGATCTTAGTTCCGCGCTGTCTGACGAGGATATTTCCGGCCAGGACGAACTGACCGTCTGCTCTTTTGACACCAAGACGCTTAGACTCACTGTCGCGGCCGTTCTTGGTAGAACCCATACCTTTTTTATGTGCCATTAAGGTTACACCTCCATTATCAGTAGTAGCGGGGAAAATTATGCGTTGATGGTTTCGATCTGAACCTTGGTATAAGGCTGTCTGTGACCCTGCGTTCTGCGATAACCCTTTTTGGGCTTCATCTTGTATACGCGGACCTTTTTGCCCTTGCCGTTCTTGACGACATTTGCGGAAACGGTAGCGCCGTCGATAACAGGAGCGCCGAAGACGGTGCTGTCGCCGTCGATAACTGCGAGAACCTTGTCAAACTTAACGGTCTCGCCGGCCTCAACGTCAAGCTTCTCAACGAAGATAACGTCGCCCTCTGCCACGCGGTACTGCTTACCGCCGGTCATGATGATAGCATGCTTCATAAACTAACAATCCTTTCTTCAGGTCTCGCTCTCATGGGTGCCGGACAAAAGCCGGACTTCCGACCCATTCAATGCGGCTGAAATAGCATATCACGACAGACACCGAATGTCAATGATTTTTTGCGAGGCGCTTTGGACGCCCGGCTTCTTAATTTCATGCGGATATTGCAAAACCGGGACGAACATGAGATAATATAATAAACAGAGAAATAACGAGAAATGGGGGTATCCGATTGCTGAAAAAACTGCTTTCACGAACCGCGATAACGGCAGTGCTGATTTTGGCGCAGCTTGTATGGATAGCGGCGCTCGTTCTGCGTCTGGGCGATGCGCTTCCGGCCCTGAACTATATCCTGCGCATACTCAGCCTTATCGCCATTCTGCACGTCATAAAAAACGATATGGATCCGTCGTATAAGGTCAGTTGGGTGCTGTTTATCGCACTTTTGCCTCTGTTCGGCGGCCTTATGTACGTCCTGTTCGGGAATAAGCGGCCGACAAAATTTGTGCGCGATGAGCTGAATGTTCAGCTTGAGGACACTGAGAGGTATTATGCCCTGCGCCCGTCGGTCGCCGATGATATCGACGATGACGAGGCACGCGGTCTGTTCCGCTATCTTGAGTCCTACAGCGGATACAGGGCATGCCGCGATACGAAAACGACTTATTTTCCGGTCGGCGAGGATATGTATGCAAGCCTTCTGCCGGAGCTTGAAAAGGCGGAAAGCTTTATTTTCCTCGAATATTTCATAATAAACTCGGGGCAGATGTGGGATTCGGTGCTGGATATTCTGCGCCGCAAGGTGGAGCAGGGCGTCGATGTTCGTGTAATATACGATGATGTAGGCTGCGCGGACTATCTGCCGTCAAACTACTATCAGACACTGCGCAGCTACGGCATCAAGGCCATGGCGTTTAACAAGTTCGTGCCCGTCGTCAGCATCGTTATGAATAACCGCGACCACCGAAAGATAACCGTCATCGACGGGAAGGTAGGCTTTATAGGCGGCATAAATATAAGCGATGAGTATATAAATCAAAAAGAACGCTTCGGTCACTGGAAGGACACCGGCCTTATGTTCAAGGGTCCGGGAGTTGAAAACCTCACGCTTATGTTCCTTGAAATGTGGAACGCCTTTGAGGAAAAAGAGGGGACTTATCATGACTATGTGCCCGAAAAGTATGAAGAGAGCGGCGGCGAAGACGACGGCTATATCCTCAGCTTTTCCGACAGTCCGCTCGACGATGAGAATACGAGCGAAAATGTCTATACCGATATCCTCTACAGTGCAAGCAGCTATGTTTATATAACAACGCCTTATCTCGCCGTTGACAGCAGCCTGCAAAACGCGCTGTGCCTCGCGGCAAAGCGCGGTGTTGACGTGCGCCTTATTACCCCGGGAATACCCGATAAAAAGATGGTCTACCGTCTGACGAGATCGTACTATGCATCTCTTATCCGAGCAGGCGTGAAAATATATGAGTATACGCCCGGCTTTATACACGCAAAAAGCTATGTTTCCGACGATAAGCTAGGCGTCGTCGGAACAATAAACATGGACTATCGCAGCCTGTATCTGCACTTTGAATGCGGAACGCTCTTTTATGACAGCCCGGCGGTAATCGACCTGAGAAATGACGACCTTGCTACGATCGAAAAATGCCGCAAAATAGAGCTTGCCGATTGCCACACGAGCTTTTTCGGCGAGCTTCTTGATCGCATACTGCGAGTCATCGCTCCATTATTATAACAACAGCGCACAAAAAACTGCCGCCTCTGCGTTTGCAGGGACGGCAGCGTGTTTTTCGGCTTAGCCGACTATGTCGCGGGTATCGCGTGCAATGACGAGCTCTTCATTGGTGGGAATAACGAAGACCTTGACCTTGGAATCGGGGGTGGAGATCATGATATCCTCGCCGCGCTTGGAGTTTGCCTCGTCGTCGATGGCGACGCCCAGATAGCCGAAGTACTCGGCGATGGCCTTGCGGGAGCTCTTGGAATTCTCGCCGACGCCTGCTGTGAATACGATGGCGTCAACACCGTTCATTGCGGCAGCATAAGAGCCTGCGACCTTTGCGACCCAGTAATGGAACATATCCAGTGCCAGCTGTGCGCGCTCATTGCCCTCGGCCGCGGCGCTATCGAGATCACGGAAGTCGGAGGAAACGCCGGAAACGCCAAGAACGCCGGATTTCTTGTTGAGTATGTTGAGCATCTCGTCAATGCTGATGCCGTACTTGTTCATGATAAACTGGATAACGCCCGCGTCCAGATCGCCGCAGCGGGTGCCCATGGGGAGACCGACCAGGGGAGTGAAGCCCATGGAGGTGTCGACGCACTTGCCGCCGTCGATAGCGGCGATGGAGCTGCCGTTGCCCATGTGACAGGAGATAATCTTGAGCTCTTCGATGGGCTTGCCCATGAGCTCTGCGCAGCGGCCGGAAACATAGCGGTGGGAGGTGCCGTGGAAGCCGTAGCGGCGGATGCCGTCATTCTTGTAATATTCATAGGGAATGGCATACATATAAGCCTTGCCGGGCATGGTCTGATGAAATGCGGTGTCAAATACTGCAACCATGGGAACGTCACCCATAACGTCGCGGCAGGCGTTGATGCCGATGATGTTTGCGGGGTTGTGCAGGGGAGCGAAGGGCGTGCACTCCTTGAGAGCTTCCATGACGGTGTCGTCGATGAGGACCGAGCAGGCGAATTTCTCGCCGCCGTGAACGACACGGTGACCGACAGCGTCAATCTCCTTCATGGAGGCGACAACGCCGTACTCGGCGCTGGTGAGCTTGTCGATAACAGCCGCTATTGCCTCAGCATGAGTGGGCATTGCGAGATCCTCGTCAAATACGGGCTTGCCGCCGACCAGTGGGCTGTGCTTGAGGTGGCCGTCGATGCCGATGCGCTCGCAAAGACCTTTAGCCATGACAGACTCTGTCTCCATGTCTATGAGCTGATACTTCAGTGAAGAGCTGCCTGCATTGATAACAAGAATTTTCATTCCGATATTCCTTTCTTATTGTAAAAATCACAAAATAATTGTATCATTAATACATACCGAGTTTATTTTAATACATTTTGCACAAAAATCAAGTAATTTTTGAAGGGAATGAATGATTTGAGCGTAATAGGCATAGTAGGAGAGTATAATCCCTTCCATTATGGGCATATGCACCATATTACGGAGACGAAAAAGCTCATGGGAGAGGACTGCCCCGTGGTGTGCGCGATGTCGGGAGATTTCATTCAACGCGGCGAAGCGGCCGTGTATTCAAAATTTGCGCGTGCCGAGGCGGCGGTGCGCAGCGGCGTCGATCTCGTGCTGGAGCTTCCGCTGCCGTGGGTACTGTCCTCGGCGGAGGGCTTTGCACGCGGCGCAGTGGGTATGCTCGGCGCAACGGGCGTTGTCACGCATCTGAGCTTCGGCAGCGAGTGCGGCGAGGTCGAGGTTCTCGAAACGATAGCGGAAACACTCATCGATCCGCTCATCGGCGCGGATATACGCGCAGAGCTTGCATCGGATGAGGGCATAGCCTTTGCCGCCGCACGGCAGAGAGCCGTGGCAAAGCGCCTGGGCGAAATGTCCTGCCAGCTCGAAACGCCGAACAATATTCTTGCCGTCGAATACATTAAAGCGATATACAATCTCGGACTCAACCTGAAGCCTGTGACTATACAGCGCTTCGGCTCGGGGCATGATGAGCTCTCCGGCGAGGGCTATAAGTCGGCGGCGGAGATACGCCGCATGATATCAGGCGGCAAGGATATCGCTTCAGAGCTGCCGGAGAGCGCCTGCGCCGTCTATCGGCGTGAGGAAAAGCTCGGCCGCGGCCCGGTGACCCCCGAAAGCCTGGAGAGCGCAATAATATCCCGCCTGCGCATGCTGCCGGACAAGGCTTATGCCGCACTTCCCGACACCGGGGAGGGACTGCACAACCGCATAGCCCGGGCGGCGAAGGAGGAGTGCAGCCTCGACGCGATACTGGCCGCGGGAAAGAGCAAGCGCTATGCCCTCAGCCGCATACGCCGTATTATAATGTGCGCCGCCCTCGGCATAAGCGCACAGATGTCGGCCGAGACGCCTCCCTATGCCCGCGTTCTGGCGGCAAATTCACGCGGCTGCTCGCTGCTGCGCGATATGGGCGAAAAGTCGCGCATACCGGTAATAACAAAGCCCGCTGAGGTAAAAAGCTGCGGGGATGAGTGCCGCGGGATCTTTGAACTTGGCAGTGCCGCACACGATCTGTATGTCCTCGGCTATGCCGCACGCGGAGAACGAAAGGGCGGCGCGGACTGGCGAACGAGCCCGAAAATAATGTAAGCTTTATTCCATATTCAAAACATTGTCAGAATTATATTAATAAAATATTCAAAAAACAGTTGCAATTTGCTTTTTCGTAGTTTATAATGCCAACTATCAACATAAAGACAAATGTTCGCCTTGCGCGGACACGGAGAAAGTTGAAAGTTGAGATTTATTTAGGAGGAAAACCCAATGAAGAAGTTTTTAGCACTTGTTCTTGCGATGCTCATGGTATTTTCGCTGTGCGCATGCGGCGACGGCGGCGACAGCAGCGGCGAGAAGGTCGTCAAGATCGGCGTCTTTGAGCCCATAACCGGTCAGAACGGCGCAGGCGGCAAGCAGGAGGTTCTCGGCATGCAGTATGCAAATGCTCAGAATCCCACCGTTGAGATCGGCGGCGAGACCTATAAGGTCGAGCTCGTCATAGCTGATAACGAGTCTACCACCGATAAGGCTGCATCCGCTGCCTCCCAGCTCGTTGCGCAGGGCGTATCTATCGTTCTCGGTACTTACGGCTCCAACGTTGCGATCGCCGGTTCCAATACCTTTAAAGAGGCCGGTATCCCCGCACTGGGCGTTACCTGTACCAACCCTCAGGTCACCGAGGGCAACAGCCACTACTTCCGTATCTGCTTCCTTGACCCGTTCCAGGGCACCGTTCACGCAAACTTTGCAAAGGAGCAGCTGAAGGCCGATACCATCTACTGCCTGGGCGAGCTCGGCAACGACTATGACCAGGGCCTCATCAACTACTGCAAGGAGGCGGCAGAGAAGCTCGGCATCAAGGTCATCACCGAGTCCTTCCCCAAGGATAACTCCGACTTCACATCTTACCTGAACAACGCCAAGAAGGCAGGCGCTCAGGCTATCTTCGCTCCCTGCTCGATCCAGTACGCACAGCTCATCGTTGAGCAGTCTGCCGCACAGGGCATCGATATTCCTCTCCTCGGCTCCGATACATGGGATAACAACACCATCGTCGGCGCGACCAAGGGCAAGGACGTTCAGGTCTATGTCTCCACCTTCTATCAGGAGGGTGCAAACCCCGACTTTGAAAAAGGCATCAAGGAATGGATCAACGGCGACGCAAAGAACCTTGAGAATAACGGCGGCAACGACATGCTCGCAGCAGTTACTGTCATGGGTTACGATGCATACATGGTAGCGATCGAGGCTCTCAAGGCCGCAGGCTCCACCGATGCGGCAGCTGTAATGGCAGCTCTGCCCAATGTTACCTACACAGGCATCTCCGGCTCCATCGCATTCAACGAGATCGGCGACGCTATCCGTGATTCCGCTGTTATCAAGAAGTCCAACAGCGAGACCGGCGAGTGGGAGTTCGTCGCAGTCCAGAAAGCTGAGGCATAATGCCGCAATGCTACAGGCACAGCTTAATACGAAACCTGTAAAATGACACTGTGGTGGGGATGCCGGCGGCATCCCCACCATATGCCGTTTTATTAAGCGGCACTGAATTCCTCGCAAATCAAGGCAGGAGCGCATAAATATGCTCCGTACACAGAAATGCAGAGCATATTTATGCGTTCCGAAAGAGAGATAGGATGGTCCTCAGATGATCGAATTTTTACATGAAAATTTCCGTTATCTGCTATCTGGCATATCCGTGGGCGGTCAGTATGCCCTTATAGCCATCGGCTACACGATGGTTTACGGCATACTCAGACTTATTAACTTTGCTCACGGCGATGTGTTTATGGTAGCGGGTCTTATTATGGTCTATGCCATAGCCGGCGGCCTACCGATGTGGCTGTCGATAATTCTTGTTATCGTTCTTACTGTCGTGCTTGGCGTCGCGATAGAGCGCGTTGCGTATAAGCCGCTGAGATCCTCGCCGCGTATGTCGGTAATGATCTCCGCTATCGGCGTATCGTATCTTCTGCAAAACTGCGCGCTGTACTTCACCGGCGGTCTGCCGCGCTCTTACCCTGCCATTCCGTTTCTGTCCAAGCAGATAACGATCTGGGGTGCAACGACCAAGATGGTAACGCTCATTACGCCGATACTTACGCTCGTGCTTGTTTTGGCGCTCGTATTCCTTATAAACCATACAAAGATAGGCATGGCCATGCGCGCTGTCGCAAAGGATTTTGAAACGAGCCAGCTCATGGGCATAAAAATCAATTCGGTCATATCCTTTACCTTTGTTATCGGCTGTTTTCTCGCGGCCATCGGATCGCTGCTTTATTTCTCGAACTACACGACTGTTGTTCCGACCTCCGGCGCAATGCCCGGCCTGAAGGCCTTCGTTGCGGCTGTTTTCGGCGGCATCGGGTCTATCCCCGGTGCGGTCATCGGCGCGTTTATAATCGGTATTTGCGAAAATATTATAAGAGCGTTCGGCCAGAGCTGGACCGTGTTCTCCGATGCGTTCACGTTTGTGCTGCTGATAATAATCCTCCTCGTCAAGCCCACCGGCATCTTCGGCGAGAAGGCTACGGATAAGGTGTGAGGTGAGGGCTATGAACGAAACAATGAACAAAAAGGTCCTCAGAACTCCGGACGAAGTCGCAAAGCGCCAGGGCATGTGGCTGACAATAGTAGCTCTTGTTATTCTGTATGCTGTGCTGTTTGCGCTTGATAACTTTATCAAGCCCTCAAAATTTACGCTGATGCTCCTTCCTGTGCTCAAGAAGGGCGCGATATACTCGCTGGTGTGCGTGTCGATGAACCTGCTCAACGGCTTTACGGGACTGTTCTCGCTCGGTCAGGCGGGCTTTATGCTCATCGGCGCATATGCATACTCGATATTCTCCATCCCTGCTGCACGGCATGCCGCCGTTTATCAGTATTTTGACGGCGGTGCGCTTCAGTTTTCGATACCGGAGATGCTCGGCAACGCGATCGGCGTTAACCTCGGCAGCTTCCTCGGCGCGATCATATGCATCATTATAGCAGGCGTTGCGGCCGCGATATTCGCTGCGCTCATCGGTATCCCCGTGCTGCGCCTCAAGAGCGACTATCTCGCCATCGCGACGCTCGGCTTTGCGGAAATTATCCGCGCATTTTTCCAGTGGAACGGACTGGGCAGGATAACAAACGGCTCGAACCTCCTGCGCGACTACACGATCTTCAGTGATATGAAGATACAGCTCGGCGCTCAAGTGTTTAAGCTCAACACCGTGTTCCCGTTCCTGATAGCGATGATATGCATTATTATCATCGTCCTGCTTATCAACTCATCCTACGGCCGTGCGTTCAAGGCCATCCGTGACGATGAGGTCGCGGCTGAGGCGATGGGCATCAATCTGTTTAAGCACAAGATGCTGTCGTTTGTCATCTCCAGCTTCTTTGCCGGCGTCGGCGGTGCGCTTCTTGCGATGTTCCAGGCGACTGTCCAGGCCTCGGCCTTTATGTCCGCAATGACCTACGAGCTGCTGCTTATAGTCGTTATCGGCGGCATCGGCTCGGTCTCCGGCAGCTGTATTGCGGCTTTCCTGTATATTGCCTGCTCCGAGTGGTGGCTCCGCTTCCTTGACTCCGGCATGCTGCCCTTCGGCAATATTGAGGTCAGCTTCTTCCGCGACGGCTTCCGCAAGGTCGTATTCTCCGTTGTTATCATGATAATCGTCCTGTTCTTCTCACAGGGCATCATGGGCAATAAGGAGCTGTCCTTTGCCGGACTTATCAGAAAAATAAAAGCCAAAAAAGCCGCAAAGTCCGAAAAAGCTCAAGAGGGAGGTGCCGCGTAATGAGCGATAATGTTCTCCATGTTGAAAACGTTACGATGCAGTTCGGCGGCGTCGTTGCCGTCAACAACCTCTCGCTCGATATCCCCGAGGGCAAGATAGTCGCCCTCATCGGCCCCAACGGTGCCGGCAAAACAACAGCTTTTAACTGCATCACCGGCGTTTATGAGCCGACGAACGGTCTTGTTGAGTTCATGGGCAAGCCCATTGTGCGCAATCATCCGCAGGGCAAGATGAAGAAAAACTACAAGGGTGAAAACGGCGATATGTACCTCGGTAAGGTCGTTGCCAACACGCCGGATAAGATAACCCGTCAGGGCATTGCGCGTACCTTCCAGAACATAAGACTTTGGAAGAGCATGACCGTTTTTGAAAACGTCCTTATCGCAAAGCATATGCACGCAAAGCAGAATGTCTTCTCCGCCACCTTCCGCGGAAACGCGAAGGAGGAGAAACGCATGCGCGAGGAGACGATGGAGCTTCTGCGCGAGCAGGGCCTTGATAAATACAAGGATGAGATAGCAACGAGCCTGCCCTACGGTCTTCAGCGCCGCCTTGAGATAGCGCGCGCACTTGCAGCCGACCCGAAGCTTCTGCTTCTCGACGAGCCTGCCGCAGGCATGAACCCGCAGGAGACGCTTGAGCTTGCTCAGTTTATCCGCGAGATACGCGAAAAGCACCACCTGACGGTGTTCCTTATCGAGCATCACATGGAGCTTGTCATGCAGATATCCGATTATATCTATGTCATCGACTTCGGCTCCGAGATAGCTCAGGGCACGCCCAAGGAGGTTCAAAATAATCAGCGAGTCATTGACGCATATTTGGGGGTTGTTGAAGATGAGTGATGCAATACTGAAAATCAATGACCTCAAGGTCAATTACGGCGGCATTGAGGCCGTCAAGGGCATAAGCTTTGACGTTCCCGAAGGGCAGATCGTCACCCTTATCGGCGCGAACGGAGCGGGCAAGAGCTCGACTCTGCGTGCAATAGCGGGACTTGTAAAGCCCTCCGGCGGCTCAATAGAGTTTAATGGCGAGAGCATAACGGGCCTTGACCCGACGTCTATCGTCACCAAGGGCATAACCCTCGTCCCTGAGGGGCGTAAGATATTCCCGGACCTCACGGTTGTCGAGAACCTCAAGATCGGCGCGTACCTGCGCAATGATGATCTGACCGATGATCTCAACTGGGTGTACGACCTGTTCCCGAGACTCAAGGAGCGCTCATGGCAGGAGGGAGGCACCCTCTCCGGCGGAGAGCAGCAGATGCTCGCAGTCGGCAGAGCGCTCATGAGCCGCCCCAAGGTCATCATGATGGACGAGCCGTCCCTCGGTCTTGCGCCTATCATCGTGCGAGGAATCTTTGACATCATTAAGGAGATAAACAAACGCGGCGTTACCGTCCTGCTGATAGAGCAGAACGCGAACATGGCGCTCAAGACGGCGCATATCGGCTATGTTCTTGAGACCGGCAGACTCACGATGTCCGGATCCGGCGCGGAGCTGCTTGCAAACGAGCAGATCAAGGCCGCATATCTCGGCACATGACAAATAATGACAACAATTAAAACCTCCGGCTCAGCCGGAGGTTTTAATTTTATATTGTACAGCGTAAAATAGGAGGATAATAAAAAGCCGAATGCCTTTTTATTGACAAAACCACTGCGTTAGCGTAAACTAACATAAGTTAGGCGAACCTAACATATTAGCCGCACCGTGGAGGTTTTTATGACACTTGATAAGCTGCCGATTGGCAAACCCGCAATAATTTTAACAGTCGGAGGTGAGGGCGACCTGCGCTGTCACCTGCTCGATATGGGTCTCATACCGCACACAGAGGTTACGGTGCGCAAGATCGCACCGCTCGGCGACCCGATGGAGCTTTATCTCAGAGGCTATACGATGACCCTTCGCAAGGAAGATGCTGCATGCATAGAGGTTCGCCCCAAGGAGGAGATATAGTCATGCTTCTTGCTCTTGTGGGAAATCAGAACTGCGGTAAAACAACACTTTTTAATCAGCTCACCGGCTCAAATCAGCACGTCGGCAATTTTCCGGGTGTCACGATAGAGCACAAGATAGGTCAGGTCATCGGCTGGAAGGGCTATGAGCTTGTAGATCTGCCGGGCATATACTCCATCCGTCCGTATTCCGGCGAGGAAAAGGTAACGCGAAATTTCATAATCGACCGCAAGCCGGATGCGATAATCAATATAGTAGACGCGACGAATATAGAGCGCAATCTGTATCTAACGCTCCAGCTCATCGAGATGGGCAAGCCAATGGTACTTGCACTGAACATGATGGATGAGCTTTTAGGCAATCATGGAAGCGTTGATATACAAAAGCTGTCCGACAGACTTGGCATACCCGTTGTGCCGATAGCGGCGGCGAAGAACGACGGCGTTGACGAGCTTATGCGCGTCGTTGCCGAGACTGCCGAAAACGCACGCAAGCCGCGCCGGATAGACTTCTGCTCGGCCGGCCCTGTGCACCGCTGCATACATACCGTCAGCCACGTTGTTGAGGATCATGCCGATAAGATCGGTGTACCCTCGCGCTTTGCCGCGACTCGCGTTATTGAGGAGGATGACGAGATAATCTCCGCGCTCAAGCTCAGTGAAAATGAGCTTGAGCTTATAGGCCACGCCGTGCTCGAGATGGAAACCGAGGGCGGGCTTGACCGCAACGCGGCTCTGGCCGAGATGCGATACCGCTTTATAGAGGCCGTGTGCTCCGAGTGCGTCATAAAGGCACAGGAGAGCAAGGAGATGCTGCGCAGCGTCAGGATAGACAAGGTGCTCACGAACAAATACCTCGCTATCCCTACCTTTATAGCCATCATGGGCTTCATATTCTGGATGACGTTCAGCGTTTTGGGTAAGTGGCTGTCGGATCTTCTCGCGCTGGGCATCGCCGGCGTGACGCAGCTTACAGACAATGCGCTGACGGCCTACGGCCTGAACCCTGTCGTGCACAGCCTTGTCATTGACGGCGTTTTTGCCGGCGTAGGCAGTATGCTGAGCTTTCTGCCGATAATCGTCGTGCTGTTTTTCTTCCTTGCCATTCTGGAGGATACGGGCTATATGTCGCGTGTCGCGTTTGTCATGGATAAGCTATTGCGCCGCATCGGGCTGTCCGGCCGCAGCTTTGTGCCGATGCTCATAGGCTTCGGCTGCTCTGTGCCGGCCATCATGTCAACGCGCACGCTCTCATCCGAGCGCGACCGCAAAATGACTATGCTGCTCATCCCGTTTATGAGCTGCTCTGCGAAGATACCGATCTACGCTGTGTTCACTGCGGCGTTTTTCCCGAATAACGGCGGCCTCGTCATGATCTGCCTGTATGTTTTCGGAATGCTCATGGGAATAATAGCGGCAAAAATACTTAGCAAAACGGCATTCACGGGAAAGCCCGTGCCCTTCGTCATGGAGCTTCCGAATTACCGTATGCCGTCGCTGAAAACGGTGCTGCTGCTCATGTGGGAGAAGGCATGGGATTTTATACGCCGTGCGTTCACCGTTATTTTTGCTGCTACCATCGTCATATGGTTTTTGCAGAACTTCGACGTTCGCCTCAACGTCGTCGGGCAGGGGAGCGGCGACAGTCTGCTTGCCATCATCGGCACATGGCTCGCCCCGATTTTTGCGCCGCTCGGCTTCGGAGACTGGCGCGTTGCAACGGCGCTCGTAACCGGCCTTATGGCCAAGGAGGCCGTAATAAGCACTCTCGGCGTTCTCATGGGCGTCGGCGCAAATCTAAGCAGCGCGGCGCTGGGTTCGCTTTTCACGCTGCCCTCGGCGGTGAGCTTCCTCGTGTTCTGCCTGCTGTATACGCCCTGCGTGGCCGCTCTTGCGGCGCTCAGGCGCGAGCTCGGCAGCGGAGTAAAAACCGTGCTCGTCATGGCCTCGCAGTGCTGCGTGGCGTGGCTGGCGGCCTTCTGCGTGTACACGCTTATAGGGGTGATTTTCTGATATGGAATTTATCATAATTGCCGTTCTTGTCATATGGCTCGTCCTCGCCCTGCGCAGTATGAAAAAGGGCAGAGGCTGCTGCGGCGGCAAATGCTCCGGCTGCTCGAAAGACTGCAAGGACTGCCGCGACTGCAAAAAGTGATTAATAAGCAAAAAGGTCAGGATAAAATCCTGACCTTTTTTGTTGTGTATGCTTATTTAAGTGCGTCGATTATTATTTCAAATGTCTCCTTCTCGCCGCCTGCGTTCGTGCCCTCGCCGTTCATGACGTAAACGGGGAAGAGGTAGGTCTTGCCGTCGTGCTTAACGCTGTCGGCGTAGTAGCAGAGCGTGCAGTCCGTGATCTTTGCGTTTGTGAGGTCGGAGGTAAAGCTTGCGGAATAGTTTTCTGCCTGCAAGTCGGCTGAAATATCGGCGCTGCTTTTGAGCTTTGCGGTTGTACTGCTGCCTGTCCGGCTTACAAGGCAGTGAACTGACTGTATGCTTCCGTCGAGATTTATGTTGATGTTGATCCGGTATCTTCCCAGAACAATTTTACCGTCAACCTGCGGATAGAAGAATACGCTCTTCATGTCGACGCCGTATACATTATCCTCATTTGTTCCGTATTGATCTACAACCTTTGCGTTCTCTATTTCCTCCGGCCAAAGGCTGTTTTCTTCTACAAACGCTTTTGCGATTTTCAGCGCTTCAGCATCGCTCATAGATGCCCCGGATTTCGCGGAAGGACTGCTGCGGCTTATGACTGACCAGTACCCGTTGTCGCTTTCTATATCGACTATATAATCATCCGTGGTATAAGTGACTCCCAGCTCATCATTTGACCTTGACGCTTTGGACAGCTCTATCCCAAAGCAGCCTTCAATTTGCTTAACGGCGGCTTCATCATCTATCGTGAGCTCGTACAGCGATGCCGTTTCACCTGCATCCTCCACTCTGATTTCGGCGGGCAAAGACAGATCTGCATGAGCGTCAGTCACGGGAGGCGCAATGCTCGGATGCACCGAAGCTGACGTTTTGTCGTTTCCGCAGGCGCACAGCGAAAAAAGCATGAGTAATGCAAGCAGCAGAGACATGGCCTTTAAATTTTTCATGAGTACCTCCTTGAAATTTTACACAGCTATACGGCATGGTAAGCGTTTTCTTATCCCCTCATTATATATAGACAGTGAATTTCGGAAAAAGGGGACAAATATTTTCGAAAAAATTATTTTAATTACAGTCTTTTAATTTATTGTACAATACAAAGACCTGATTTGAAACAGCTATTTTCAAATTATCCGAGATTTGAAATTATTCACAAAATCAGCAATGTGCATTTATGGATAATATACAATACATATCGTCTTTTGTATATTCCCTTATAAAACGGTCAACAATAGGCGTAGATAAAGGAGGGTTTATCTATGCAGAACGAAAAAAGCGGCAGACTGGATAAGTTTTTTGCCGGCAAGGGCTTCTACATAGTCCTTGCGCTATGTGTGATCGTGATAGGAATATCGGCCTACAGTCTCGCAAAGGAGGCGGATACTCCGGCGGACGGCTTAAACCCCGGCATGAGCGCCGCGCAGCAGACGCGCAGCCCCGAGCCGAGCGCGCAGCCGCCGGTAAGCACCGAGGCTCCGAAGCCGGTGGACGCTCCGAACGAGGAGGACGTTGTGTCCGCGGGAACGCTCACTCAGGACGATGTGTGGCCCGAGCAGACGGCGTGGCGCTGGCCGGTGTCGGGCGAGATAGAGCGCGGCTACAGCGTGGAGGCGCTCAGCTACGACGTTACGATGGCCGACTGGCGCACGCATGACGGCGTGGATATCCTGGCGCAGCAGGGAGAGGTTGTCGTCGCTGCGGGCGACGGAGAGGTAATAAGCGTAACGCAGGACGATCTGTACGGCACGACGGTTGTTATCGACCACGGCAGCGGCATCAAGACGACCTACTCAAACCTTGCCGAAACGCCGACCGTTGCAGCCGGAGACAAGGTCAAGAGCGGAGACGTCATAGGCTCTGTCGGCAAAACGGCGCTGTGCGAGATAGGGCAGGGCAGTCACATGCACTTTGCCATGAGCCGCGACGGAGCGAGCGTTGACCCGACGGTCTATCTCCCGATATGAAATCTGAAGAAAAATAAAAAAATATGTTGACAATCCGAGCTGTGTCTTGTATAATTCCAATTGCTCATTTGAGAAATGGCGGCATAGCTCAGTTGGCTAGAGCATGCGGTTCATACCCGCAGTGTCCCCGGTTCGAATCCAGGTGCCGCTACCAAAAAGGCGCAGATATTTTTACCTGCGCCTTAATTTAGGCCCGTTGGTCAAGCGGTTAAGACACCGCCCTTTCACGGCGGTAACATGGGTTCGATTCCCGTACGGGTCACCAAAAAAACCTTCATGCAAAAGCATGAAGGTTTTTTTATATCTTTCTTGCGACTACGATGAAGCGGCCGTCCTCGGAGTGATATGCGCAGGTTGAAAGAGTGAGTATCTTATCGCCCGGCGAAAGCTCGGCGTCTGTGTCATAGAGCTTGTTTTCCTCGATGAATTTAACGTATTCGCTAAACGAGGCCTCATCGCCGCTGCCGGTGTATTCATAGTATTTAAAGCCGTCGCTGCCCTCGGGCACAAGCTCGGTCTTTATCGCCGCGACGATCTCATAGGTCTGCTTTTCATATATCGTGTCAAAGCTTATGAGCTTGTGCTGCCTGTAAAAGTCCTCGCTGACATAGTACATGAGCGAGCCGAACATTGAGTAGTCCTTCATGTTGTGCCCGTAGATTATCAGATTGTCGGACGAGAGTATATCGCAGTACTCGTCAACGAACAGGCAGCCGCGGTAGGAGTACTTGCCGTAAAAGTCCGTGTGCAGATATTTGTCGATCTCGTCGGGCGCGTACATTACGACGTTATCTATACCCGTTCCGTCTATCCTCAGCCAGCCGATAGTGTCGGGGTTTTCCGCATACAGCGCCTTGTACTCAGGCAGAATATCGGGCAGGGCAGAGGTCGCTTGAGCGCCCTTAAGATCCTTCAGCTTATCGCCGGTGTTTTTGCTGCGCAGATCGTCGACCGCATAGAATATGAGAACGCCTGCCGAGACAATGAGCGCTATCAAAGCTATCAGACGGATGATTTTTCGCATTTTATCGTTCATTCCGTGTTCCTCGGGAAAATAAAAATAGGAGCGGCTTTTGCCGTTCCTATTTTATATGCACTATTGCAATAAGTCAACTAATCGCCCACATATGATCAGTTTGGCCTTTTCTTGCGATAAGTACCTGCAAGCACTGCCAGACTGATGACCGCTATCGCAGACATCAGGACAACGCTTCTTGTGTCGCCGGTCGCAGACGGAGTCTTGGGCTCTGTCGGCTTGTCCGGTGTATTCGGATTGCTCGGATTGTTCGGATTGTTCGGATTATCCGGTGTGTTCGGATTATCCGGTGTGTTCGGATTGTTCGGATTGTTCGGATTATCCGGTGTATTCGGCTTGTTCGGCTTGTTCGGATTATCCGGTGTATTCGGATCGTCCGGCTTGTTCGGATTATCCGGTGTATTCGGATCGTCCGGCTTGCTCGGACCGTCGGGACCGCTCGGATCGTCGGGCTTGCTCGGATCATCGGGCTTGCTCGGATCGTCGGGACCGCTCGGATCGTCGGGACCGCTCGGATCGTCGGGACCGCTTGGATCGTCGGGACCGCTCGGATCATCGGGGCCGCTCGGATCGTCGGGACCGCTCGGATCATCAGGACCGCTCGGATCGTCACTGCCTGCGCTGTCGATGTTCAGATGAACGACATGACCACCGACGTTGCTCATAAACATGTATGTAGCATTACCGGGGACATAGTCTGCGGCTATTCCGGTGAAACCGCTGCTCGGATGCCAGATGATGGCCTCCTCAACGGTGTTGCCGTAAATGAGCTCCCATCCCTTGATGTTTGCTCCGTTGACCTCAATCTTGAGAGTGCAGGCGCCGGGGAGCCTGAGCACGGTGCCATGACCGACTATATTGATCGCATCCTTAAAAACCATGTAGGGCTTATCAAAGGTAGAACGCCAGAAAACGGTGTTCGTAACAGGCAGGTAAGCCGTAACGGTTACGGTTGCGCCGGCAGGGAGCTTCTCATAGCCGTGCAGACAAAGCAGGAAGTTGATGAAGTTGGCATCGGGATACTCGGTATTGTACAGACCGAGCCCGCTGAAGTAGTCCACGGGAGCCGCGGTCACTTCGGTCTCGGCCGCTGCCTCGACTTCATCAGCACTCGCATTGGTGCTCAGCGCAAAAACAGCAATCAGGAAAACAGCAAGCACAAAAAGCGCCGTAAGCACAGGCCTGCTGAGCTTTTCCGTTTTTACCATGCTATTAAGTTTTCCTCCTTTCCCCAAGGATACATACTAATACCTACACCGAGGTGAATTATCCATGCGGCATCGATTATCCCTGCCGTTGGGCAGGGAAGCAGTCAACCGTTGTTCACGGAAGCAGCACGGCGGCTATTAATTAATATTGTGATTATGATACTATATTGTAACCGATATTTCAATGCAAAATATGGTAAAAAGGACTTTTTATAAACAAAAACATATAAAAATTTGGTTAAAATTTTTGAAAGATATATACAATGCTGCGATATTGTACAGTATTGCTAACAGGCAGCTTTTGTGCTAAAATCAAAACGAATTTTATGCTTGAGTTAAGGTTGGATACACCATGGAAAAACTGCCGAAGCTGCCGAGAATGGCGGCCATACACGATCTTTCGGGACTGGGAAAGTGCTCGCTTACCGTTGCGCTTCCCATAGTTTCCGCAACGGGAGTGGAGTGCTGCTGTATACCGACGGCGCTTTTGTCAACGCATACGGGAGGCTTTGCCGACTGGACGTTCACCGATCTGAGCGGAGATATAATACCCATAGCCGAGCACTGGCACGGACTCGGCGTCGGCTTTGACGCGATATATTCCGGCTATCTTGCGTCCGAGGCGCAGGGAAGGCTGCTTGAGCGGGCAATCGAGCTTCTGCGCGGAGAGGATACTCTGGTGATAGTCGATCCGGCGATGGCCGATAACGGCAGATACTACGCCAATCTCGGCGACGTGATGACGGAATGCTTCCGCAGGCTTATAAAAAAGGCGGATATCATAACGCCGAATATAACCGAGGCCTGCTTTCTGACCGGTATGGAATACAGAACGGGCGTACATGCCGAAGCCTATGTCGCCGAGCTCATAGACCGACTGTCCGACCTGGGGCCGGCCTTTGTCGCCGTAACGGGTGTCAGCACGGAAAACGGCAGTGTGGGCATAGTCGCACGCGATAACAGGAGCGGAAAAATGTGCTCTGTCATGAGCACAACGCTCGACGGGATGTTCCACGGCTCGGGCGATGTGTTTGCGTCGGCATTTGCGGCTCTGCTCACGCGGGGCGCTTCTCTTGAGGATGCTCTCGACACCGCCGAGGAATTCGTGACGGCCGCCATAGAGCGCACGGCCGCACGCGGAACGCCGCGTCAATACGGCCTCGATTTTGAGGGAGTGCTGCCCGATTATATCCGGATGTGCAGCAAGCTGTTCGAGTAGACAGACAGTATATTGACCATTTGTTCAGAACAATGGAATTACCATGATTTATTTTTGAATACTCTTGACATAAACTTGACATTTACGCGGAGGTTAAAGTATAATCACATGAAGGAGTATGGGAGAATCTCATACAAAAACAACTGGTAGGCAAAAATTTTAAATAAGCGGAAGGGGTTGCAAATGAAAGACCTAAAACATCTGATCTATTTTGAAAACCTGCTGCAGGACGCGCAGAACGAGCTCGTCACCAAGGCAGTGGAGGATGGGCAGATAGCACTTGGTTACAACTGCTATTACATACCCGAAGTCCTTCTCAATCTTGAAGGCTGCTTCTCTTCAAGACTTCGCGCACCCAATTGCACATCCAGCGACATCGCAAACTACTATATGACCAACCGTACCTGCCCCTATGCACGCTCCATTCTCGAGCGTGCCATCGAAGGCGGATACAATTACCTGAGCGCTCTGTTCGGGGCGGAGAGCTGCGCTACCATGGAGCGTATGGAGGAGCACTTCTTCCTTATAAATCCCGTAAAGCACGACGGCTTCTTCGTCACCCAGATTGATCCTCCCATGAAGGGCGATCAGACAAACCTCGACTACTATAAGGCACAGCTCAAGCTCAAGGTCGTTGACGCAATGCGCGACCGCCTCGGCATTGACGTTTCCGAAGAGGCTATGCGCAAGGCCATCGAGCAGGAGAACGAGCTCAGCCGCGTTATCACCGAGATCGGTAATTTCCGCAAGCTCGATAATCCCCCCATCACCGGCTATGAGTTCCATGTTATCCAGCTCGTAAGCCAGGTCTGCCCGCACAAGCTGATCCTTCCTTATCTCAAGGAGACCCTTGAAGAGCTCAAGACCCGTGAGCCCGAGAAGAAGTTCCCGTTCCGCGCACGCGTCGCGCTCGTCGGCTCTGAGGTCGACGATCCGGAGTTCACAAAGCTCATCGAGATGTGCGGCGCAATGGTCGTTGCCGACCGCTACTGCTTCGGCTCCTTCCCCAGCAGAGAACAGATAGAGATTAAAGACGGCGAGACCGCGTTCGACGCTATCTGCCGCCACTACCTGTACTGGAACCAGTGCGCACGCTTCATGGACGGCTTCAAGATCGACCAGCGTCATGCTATAGCGACTGAGCTCGTTGAGGACTTCAAGGCCGACGGAATCATCTACGAGAACATGAAGTTCTGCGAGTTCTGGAGCTATGAGAAGGTTCTTGCAAACCACATCTTCACGAACGAAAAGCACATTCCTTGCTGCACCATTGAGAAGGAGTACTCCCTCGGCGCAGTCGGACAGCTTCGTACACGTTTCCAGGCGTTCATCGAATCCCTGGAGATCAAGTCCATTCAGGGAGGTAAGTAATGATGTTCGATAAAGTTATAGCAGCAGTAGATAAAAAGCTTGAACGCTTTGACCCCATATGGCAGGCCGAAAACGGCGTAGGCGGTCAGAGATCACGTTATTATGACAAGACCGGCGTTGCAAAATGGCGTGAATGGCGCGGCGTTAAGGATACCATGGTCGACTACGGCGCATGGCTGAAGAACCTCGCTTCCATGGCGATGATGGTCGCATCCGCTCCGATCCCCTGCCTCAAGGGCTTCTGGGAGTACCGCTGGATGGGCTCCTACCTTGGCACCTTCATGTTCATCGACCGCCTGTTCGAGGGCTTCCGCGGCTATGAGCTCGTCACCGCACACAAGTGCATGCACGCTATCGTCCGCAGCCTGACCAAGAAGATCGCCTTCTGCCTGAGCAATGACCGTCGTCTCGGCGGCGGCAAGGATACCGACCGCATCGTTCCCATGGATGAGGTTCTGCCTCCGCTGTTCATGATGGGCTTCAAGGAGCTCGTTCCGTTCCCTCTGCAGACGCTGCCTGAGTTCATCATCTGCGATGTTGACCAGCACATTGAGCCCTACTACATCGACGTTGCCGAGTCCTTCGGCCTTCCCGCCGACGTCTGCTCCCGCTGCGCGGCAGAGACCGGCGTTGCTCTCGACGACGCATTCCCCCTCATCGGTAAGGCAATGATCTCGACCAATATGCCATGCAATGCATCCGAGGCCACCTCCATGTTCCAGCGCCGCCGCATAGGCATGCCGGACTTCCCCGTAACACTCGCCATGATTCACAACGAGCCGGGCGCGCATCCGTATTCCACCCAGATGCTCAAGGACGCCATCGCCTTTGTAGAGAAGGAGTACGGCGTAAAGTACGATTGGGACAACCTCTTTAAGTACGCAAAGCTCATGAACGAGCAGAACACCATTGAGCTTGAAAAGTGGGATTACTTCAAGACTCCGTACTCCGCGCTGTGCGGCATAGCGGAGACTCTGTACCGCCTGTATGCTTGGGCCTCCGTAAACGGCACCGATCCTTACTTCAACAAGGTCGACCGTCAGGTCATAAAGATTATGCGCAAGGCGTATGAGGAGAAGAGAGAGCCCTTCGGCGGCCGTACCCGCCACCGTGCCTTCCTGTGGGGCCCCTCCGCTGTTTACTATACCGATTTCCCGACCTGGATCCAGAACTGCTGGGGCATCAATATCGTCCTGAACATGGACTCCACCATGGGCCACAACATGATAAACACAGAGGATCCCGAAGAGGCAATCAAGGATCTGGCTATTTTCTCCGAGAAGGCTACAATGCGTCACCACGCCGTCGGCGGCTGGGACAACGTCAACGCCATCTGGGAGTGGGCAAAGAACTTCAACTGCGACATGGTGCTCATGAACGACAACATCGCCTGCAAGGGCATGCTCGGCGTCCACGCTCTCATGGAGGAGCAGGCGAGAGACCTCGGCTTCCACTTCATCTTCATCGAGCATGACCTTGAGGACTGCCGCACCGTCTCCCGTCAGGAAATGCGTAACTGCGTAAACGGCTATATGTCCGTTGTCCTGGGCGAGAAGCCTCTCGATCCTACCATCGTTGAGTTTGACGACAGCGAAGCATATTAATAGGAGGATATAATAACGATGAAAAACGTTGCAAAGATCGGCGGCAAGCTCGCCATGTTCGCATTCCTCGCTTTTGTCGGCACCTTTACCCTGTATATCACCAACGGCGAAAACAAGCTCATATACTATGTCATTCGCCCGCTGCTGAACAAGCATTACGATTCCCAGGTTCGTGACCGCAGGATCGTCTGATTGCACAATCTAATCACTGAGAGGCCCCGATTTTCGGGGCCTCTTTTTTGATTGAGGTCATATTGACATTTTTGTTGAATATGTATAGCAGAGCACTGTTTATATGCAAAAAAACCTGAATTTTTCATATAAACAGACGTATATTCTCTTGCAAATCCAAGGCACTTGTGTTAAACTGTTATCAAAATGCGTAAGGTATGTCTAAGCGCAATTGAAGGGGGGACGTATTATTGGAAAACAAAGCGAAGATCATAGCGGTTGCCGGTAAAGGCGGCGTCGGCAAGACGTCGATTTCGGCGTCGATCGTAAGACTTTTAGTGGAAAACTTTCCGGATAAAAAGATCCTTGCGATAGATGCAGACCCCGCTGTCGGCCTGTCTGTCGCTCTCGGCGTTGACGTTAAGCTCACACTTGACGATATCCGTATGAGCATTGTTGACAGCGTCGAAAACGGCGAAACAAGAGAAGCGCTCGAGCTCTTGAGCGAGGCGCGATTCAAGATCTTTGACGCACTGGTTGAAATGCCCGGCTTTGCATTTCTCGGCATCGGCAGACCTGAAAGCTCCGGCTGCTACTGCAAGGTCAATTCCTACCTTAAGGAAGTCATCGGCATTCTGGCAAACAGCTTCGACTATGTCGTCATAGATGGTGAGGCCGGAATTGAGCAGATCCAGCGCCGCGTTATGGATAAGGTAACGCATTTGCTGCTCGTAACCGACCAGAGCAAAAAGGGCTGCCAGGTCGTATCGACGATCAAGGACGTCGCAGACGAGCTGATTGTTTATGATAAGATTGGAGCCATCGTAAACAGAATGACAAATCCGGAGCTGGCGGAGCTCATTACAGTGCCAGGTGTTGATATTGTGGCGCGCATCCCGGCCGACAGTGCATTTGCCGCAAACGATATAAAGGGGCAGAGCGTGCTTAAGCTGCCCGAAGATTCACTTATGCTCAAAGGAGTAAAGGAAGCACTCCAAAAAATAGAAATTCTTTGAAGAAGAGGTGTAACAT
>URAL01000020.1 GCA_900545805.1 uncultured Eubacteriales bacterium
CTCACAATGGCTGCCGTCCTCCGAAGCGTCGTCGTGTCTAATTGAAGGAGGGAAAGACAAATGGCAAGATATACTGAAGCAGTCTGCCGCCTGTGCCGCAGAGAAGGTCAGAAGCTCTTCCTTAAGGGCGACCGCTGCTACACAAAGTGCGCGCTTGAGAACAGATCCTATGCACCCGGCCAGCACGGCCAGGGCCGCAGCAAGAGCTCCGAGTACGGTATGCAGCTTCGTGAGAAGCAGAAGGCAAAGAGATACTACGGCGTTCTTGAGAGTCAGTTCCGCAGCTACTATGAGATGGCAGAGCGCCGTCCCGGCAAGACCGGCGAAAACCTCCTGAGCATCCTCGAGTGCCGCCTGGACAACGTCGTGTACCGCCTCGGCTTTGCAATGAGCCGCGCCGAAGCACGTCAGATGGTCAGCCACGGCCACTTCACCGTAAACGGCCGCAAGGTCAACATCCCCAGCTATCAGGTAAAGCCCGGCATGGTCATTACTCTGAAAGAGAGCAGCCGCGGTCTTGATAAGATCAAGGCCAATGTTGAGGCAAACAGCTCCCGTCCCGCACCCAAGTGGCTTGAGTACGACGCAAACAACATGATCGCAAAGGTCGTCGCAGTGCCCGCACGCGATGACATCGACCTCCCTATCGAGGAGCGCCTCATCGTCGAGTTGTACTCCAAGTAATACAGATACCCTCAATTGGTAAGCTGACAAAACTCAGGGCGCAAATCATGCGCCGAACTTAATAAGGAGGGTTATATTTAATATGATCGAAATAGAAAAGCCGCGTATAGAGTGCATTGAAACTCCGACAGACAGCTCCTATGGCAAGTACATTATCGAGCCGCTGGAGCGCGGCTACGGCACGACACTTGGTAACTCTCTGCGCAGGGTCTTATTGTCCTCACTCCCCGGTACCGCCGCCACCTCGATCAAAATCGCAGGCGTACAGCATGAGTTTTCGACCATCCCCGGTGTTAAGGAAGATGTGACAGAGATCGTTCTTAACGTTAAGAGCATCATCGCCCGTCTCCACTCCGCCGAACCCAAGACCGTCTACATTGAGGCCGTCGGCGAAGGCATTGTCACCGCCGGCGACATCAAGGCAGACGCCGAGGTCGAGATCCTCAATCCGGAGCAGCCCATAGCCACCCTTGGACCTGACGGTGCGCTCTCCATGGAGCTTACCTTCGATCACGGCAGGGGCTATGTATCTGCGGACAAGAATAAAACGGCCCAAACCGCAATCGGGACCATCCCCGTTGATTCTATCTACACACCCGTCCTGAAGGTCAACTACTCGATCGAGAATACCCGCGTGGGCAATCAGACCGACTTTGACAAGCTGACCATCGAGGTGTGGACGGACAAGACTATCACCGCACGTGATGCGGTGTCTCTCGGTGCAAAGATTCTCTGCGACCACTTCACACTGTTCACCGACCTGTCCGACGCAGTCGGCAACCGCCCGACCGTCGTCGAAAAGACCGAGACGCAGCGTGATAAGGTCCTCGAAATGACCATCGAGGAGCTCGACCTGTCCGTAAGAAGCTTCAACTGCCTCAAACGAGCAAACATCAACACTGTTGAGGATCTCATCTCCAAGACTCAGGACGAGATGATAAAGGTCCGTAACCTTGGCCGCAAGTCCCTCGAGGAGGTCGAGCACAAGCTCGCCATGATGGGACTGTCTCTCGCGGACGAGGACAACAACTAACTCTAATAAGGAGGAAACACCGAAATGCCCGGAACTAGAAAGCTCGGCAAGACGACCGATCAGCGCATGGCAATGCTCCGTCAGCAGGTAACCGATCTGCTCGATAAGGGCCGCATGGAGACCACTGTCACCCGCGCAAAGGAGATCGCTCCCATGACCGAGAAAATGATAAGCCTCGGCAAGAAAAAGGATCTGGCCGCATACCGTCAGGCACTGGCCTTCATCACCCGTGAGGACGTTGCAAAGAAGACCTTTGACGAGCTGAGCGTCAAGTACGCCGACCGCAACGGCGGCTACACCCGCATCACCCGCATCGGACCCCGCCGCGGCGACGCAGCCGAGATGGCAGTCATCGAGCTGGTCTGATCAGCATATAAACAAAGTAAAAGCACCCCGTTTTTCGGGGTGCTTTCAGCGTTAGAGGATTAATTATGCATGACGATCTGACGAAACAGGATATTGCAAAAATGCAGGCGGAGCTTGACCACCGCAGGCTGGAGCTCATGCCGGAGCTTCTGGAGGAGGTCAAGCGCACCCGCGCCTTCGGCGATCTGAGCGAAAACTTCGAGTATAAGGAGGCAAAGCGCGCGAAAAACCGCAACGCAAGCCGCATCCGTTATCTCGAAAGCATGATAAAGTCGGCGCATATAATCGACTCCGACTCCGCCGACGACGAGGTCGGGCTGTACGACAAGGTCGAGATATATATTCCGGAGGATGACGAGACGAATGTTATTCAGGTTGTGACTACCATCCGCACAGATCCATTAAAGGGGCTTATAAGCCGCGAATCGCCCTTCGGAAAGGCAGTGCTCGGCAAAAAGGCCGGCGATCATATCATGGTGTACGTTAATGACAGCTACAGCTATGAGGCGGTAATAAAAAGCATCACAAAGGCCGAGGACGACGGCTCGGCGCCGATACTGCAATATTGAAAAAAAGCACCCCGACGGGTGCTTTTTTTCAATCAAAGTTTCTCCGGATACAGCGCCTGCGCTATGGCCTCGACAGCGGGCACGACGCGCATACCGGGCATAGCGTCCTCGAGCGAAAGGCGCACGAAGCGCTCGTTTTTCACGCAGTCGAGCTGCGAAAGCTGCGGGTCTGCCTTCAAAGCGGCAACCTTGTCATCGTAGCTCGAACCCTCATAGTCATGGATGACGATGCACCACGGGTCGGCAACGACAACGGCCGATGCCTCTACCGCGTCCCATGCCTTGCTTATCTCGCCGAACGCGTTTGCGCCCCCCGCGGCGGTGATGCACGCGGTTTCTATGTTTGACGTTCCGGCGGTGTAGAGCTTATCGCCTATGAAGCTGTCGAGCACAAAAACGCTTTTGGGCTCCGTTATCTCTCCGAGCTTATCGCTTACGGCCTCAAGTCGTGTGCACTGCTCGCTTACGAGCTCCTCAATGTTATCGACAAGGAACACCTTACCGAGGTCGCGCAGCTCCTGCCACACCGCCTCAATCGTCTCAGCCTCGCTGACGTACACCGTAATGCCCGCCTTTTCAAGCTGAGCTACCGTCAGCTCGTCGCTGAATATCCACGAGCTTGCATACAGAAAGTCACAGCCGCTGTCTATTATCTGCTGCGCCGTGGGATAGCCGACGCTGAGCGTGGGGATGGCGTCGACCGCGTCGGCGTATTCGGGCAAGGCACCCAGCGAGTGGTTTTCCATACACTTGCCGATGACCTTATCCTCAAGACCGAGCGCGCAGAATACCTCCGTGCAGTTGGGACCTGCCGTCACGACCTTCTGCGGAAGCACGGTGACGGTGCTGCGCTTGCCGTGATTCTGGAAGCTTACTGGCGCGTAGCTGCTCTCAGGTGTCGGTTCTGCCGTGGGCTGAGCGCTCGGTGCGGGCTCGTCACCCTTGCAGGCGCACAGCGAAAATGCCATAACAAGGCACAGTATAAATGCAATTATCCTCTTCATGCCTTTCTCCTTCTTCGAGAAATGAATGTTCTCGGATTATACCACTATACAATTGGCAATTCAACGGGTTTTTGTTAATAAAAAAGGCATTGAGGATGGGAATAAAGTGTGGTAATATGTATATTTGTCGAAATGTACCTTACGGAGGCATTGATATATGGATGAAAACACTGTTTTAGACGAAATACCGGCTGAGGAAACGCCTCGGACGGAGAAAAAAAGCCGAAAAGGCAGACATTCCAAACCTAAGAGGAACAAAAAGAAAAACGGCGGCAAAAAGGGGCTTACCATAGCGCTGTGCATAATCCTTGCGCTCACTGCGATAGCTGCGGTGTTCGTGTTTGTCGTTTACGGCGGACGGCACATGTACCTCAGGGTCGAGCTCGGCGGAGGAGCGCCGGAGGCCTCGGCGTTTATGAAAAACGGCGCGGAGGCGAGCTATGTCGGCGACGTGAACGTCAGCGAGACTAAAGAGGGCACATACATATTGAAGGTCAAAAGCGGCGGCAAGGTGCGCCCGGAGCTTCTCATTGTGCGCGATACAAAGGCTCCTGCGACCGACACCACGGAGATAAGCATAACCATTGACGACAAAGCTCTCGACGCAAAGGAAGCGCTCGGCGACGTCAGGGACGCGTCGGAGTTTACGGCAAAGTGGGTAAACGAGCCGAGCTACGGCGAGGCGGGGACCTACGATTGCAGCATAAAGCTCGAGGACGCCTGCGGCAACAGCCGCACGGCAAAGCTCACCGTCAAGGTGCTCGGCCTTGTGGACGTTCTGGAGCACGAGGCCGGGCGGCCCAGACCGCAGCTCAAGGACTTCATGGTCGTTGAGCGCGATGACGCAAAGTTTGTCACGGATCTTGACGAGATAGCATGGGACAAGCTCGGCGACTATGAGGTCAAGGTCGGGTTTGACGGCAAGACCTATACCTCGACCCTGCGCATCGTTGACACCACAGCGCCCGCGCCCGATATGATCCCCGTGGCCGTGCTCAAGGGCGGCAAGATAGAGGCCAAGGATATTCCACTGAGCGACGGCGACGCGAGCGAGGTAAGCTATGAGTTTACCTCCGAGCCGATACTCTCCAAGGTCGGAACCGTGTCCTGCGGCATAAAGGCGACAGACGCTGTCGGAAACAGCAGCGATATAAGAGCCAAGATCATCGTCTGCGACGCGATAGCGGAGCTTGAGGCCTCGATGGATACGGTCACGGAAAGAGACGTTCTCGCCGCTCTGGGTGAGGACTACGCCGGATATAAGCTCGAAAGCGCGGCGTTTGAGCGCACGGCTCTCGGCGCGCACGCCATGGTCTTTTCCAAGGGCAGCGACAGGATAACAGTCGGCGTCGTCATAAAGGATACCGTAGCTCCAACGGCTGAGGGTATCGACTGCCAATGCAGCACGGGCTACTACTGCGAGCCGATAAAATTTGTTGACAAGCTGTCCGATATGTCCAGAGTTACGGCAAGGTTCGTAAACGAGCCCGACTGGACCGCAGAGGGCGAGCAGCCTGTGCAGATAGTCCTCACCGACCGCTTCGGAAACGAGACGACGGTGGACGCAAAGGCGGTCATATCGCCCGACAAGACCGCACCCGCTATCTATGCCGCGCAGGACAGATACTGCTACGTCGGAGAGGCCGTTTCCTACTTCAAGGAGGTCTTTGCCGAGGATAACGCCGACCCCGAGCCGACGCTGGATGTCGATAAGTCAAAGGTCGATGCCAAGACCGCCGGAACCTATGATGTTACCTATACGGCGACCGACCATGAGGGCAATACCTCGTCCGTCACGGTGAAATTCACGTTCATCGAAAAGAAGATAAGCGATGAAAAGCTCGACGAGGCCGTCGATAAGGTGCTCAAGGAGATACTCACAGACGACATGACCGTTCCCGAGCAGGCAGCCGCGATCTACGACTACTGCTACGGCCATATCATTTACACCGGCACGTCCGACAAGACCGACTGGAAGAGCGAGGCCTACCGCGGCCTGACCGAGGGCGTGGGCGACTGCTTTACATTCTACTCGGCAAGCTATGCGCTTTTGCAGAAGATCGACTGCCAGGTGCTCAGCGTCGAGCGCATGGGCGGCAAAACAGAGCACTTCTGGTGCCTTGTGAACCTCGGCACGGGCTGGTATCACTTCGATACCTGCAACGTCGGCCCGGAGAAGCTGAGATGCTTCATGAAGACCAGCGAGGAGCTTGTGAAATACAGCCAGCAGTACTGGCGCTTTGACACAACACTGTATCCTGCTGTTGAGACCGTTCCCTATTCGATGAACTGATAATGAAAAACGTACTTGAATTTCTGGAAAGCAGCGCGCCGCGCTTTACCGATAAGACCGCGTTTTCCGGCGGGGAGGAGAGCCTGAGCTTTTCCGAGCTTTTGCGCCTCTCCCGCGCCGGAGGCAGCGCGCTTATTGCGCACGGGCTTAAAAAAGAGCCGGTCGCGGTGTTTATGAAAAAAGAGCCGAGGACGATAGCCGCGTTCTTTGCCGTTATCTATGCCGGATGCTTCTATGTTCCGCTGGATGCGTCCATGCCGCTTTACAGGCTGCAAATGATTCTCGGCAAGCTCCTGCCGAGAGCGGTCATCTGCGACGAGGAATCTCGCGAGCTTGCCGAAAGGCTCTCGCCGGAGGGCAGTGTGATAGAGGCCTCCGAGCTGTTTAAGGCTGAGGAAAACGCCGCGGCGCTCGACGCAGTTCGCGCCGAGAGTATCGATACAGACCCTGTGTACATCGTCTTTACCTCCGGCAGCACCGGCGTTCCCAAGGGCGTTACGGGCTGCCACAGGGCGCTTATAGACTACGCAAACGCGCTGTGTCCCGTTATCGGGGCGGATGAGGAAAGCGTATTTGCCATGCAGGTGCCGCTGTATGTCGATGCATGCATGAAGGAGCTGCTGTCGGTCATAAAATGCGGCTCGACGGCCTGTCTCATGCAGCAGAGCATGTTCATGTCGCCGATAAAGGCCGTGGAGTTTTTAAATGAGCACAGGGTCAATACTTTATGCTGGGTCGCCTCGGCGCTGACGATAATATCCGGCCTCGGCGCGTTTGAGGATATAAAGCCCCTTTATATGCGCACGGTCTGCTTCGGCAGCGAGGTCTTTCCCGTAAAGCAGCTCAGGCTCTGGAAGGAGGCCTGCCCCGGCGCGAGGTTTATTAACCTCTACGGCCCGACGGAGGCGACGGGCATGTCCTTTTACTTCGTCGTTGACCGCGAGCTGTCTGACGGCGAGCCCATCCCGGCGGGGCGACCGTTTGACAACACCGGCTTTATGCTGCTGCGCGATGACGATACACAGGCTCTCCCCGGAGAGACGGGCGAGATATGCATCCGCGGCACGGCGCTCACGCACGGATATTTCGACGACCCCGAGCGCACTGCGGCGGCGTTTACGCAAAATCCCTTGAATCCGCACTATCCGGAGCTCATATACCGCACAGGCGACCTCGGAAGGCTCAACGAGCGCGGCGAGCTGGTGTTTGTCTCGCGCAAGGATCAGCAGATAAAAAACATGGGTCACCGCATAGAGCTCGGCGAGATAGAGGCCTGCGCCGACGGCTGCGAGGGCGTTGTACGCTCGTGCTGCCTGTTTGATAAGCAAAAGGGCAAAATATTCATGCTCTACATGGGCCCGGCCGACGAAGGGACGCTCGGCAGATATCTTCGCGGCATGCTCCCGCGGTACATGCTGCCGTCGAAAATAAAACGGCTCGACGCTCTGCCGCTTTTGGAAAACGGCAAGATAGACAGAAATTCATTAAAACTGACGGAGATGTGACTATGGACGAAATACTTGAAATACTCGACGGCCTCGGTCTTGACGCGGATTTTGAAAACTGCACGACGCTTGTTGACGACGGCATACTCGAAAGCCTCGATATCGTCACCATCATCGCGGAGCTGTCCGACGCCTTTGACATCACCATTCCGGCGCGCGATATCGTGCCCGAGAACTTTAACTCCGCCGAAGCCATGCTGGGCATGGTAAACCGCCTGCTCGACGAATAAGCCGTGCTGTTTACGTCCTATGGCTTTATAGCCTTTCTTGCGGCGCTTTTTGCGCTGTATTATGTGATACCCAAGCGCCTTCAGTGGCTGCTGCTTCTCGCTGCGGACGCGGTGTTCTATGCCTGCGCCGGCTGGAAGGGCCTGTGCTTTATGGCGGCGACGGTCGTCGTCTCATGGGCGGCGACGAACCTCATGGGTGCGTCGTTTAAAGAGCAAAAGGCGTTTCTGTCCTCACCCGAGGGCAGGGCGCTCGAGCGGCCCGGGCGCAAGGCGTATAAAAAGCAGTGCGAAAAGCGCCGCAAGCTGATATTTGTGCTCGCGCTTATTGCCGATATCGGCATACTTGCCGCGCTCAAGTACACAAACTTCCTTATAAATAACGTAAATGCGATCTTTTCGGCCGGCATTGCCTCGGTCGACTGGGTGCTGCCGCTCGGCATATCGTTCTACACCTTCCAGACCGTCAGCTACGTCATCGACGTGTACTGGGAGAAGGTCGAGCCGGAGAGGAACATACTGCGCGTTGCGCTGTTCACCTCGTTCTTTCCGCTGCTCATACAGGGTCCCATTTCACGCTTCGGCGATCTCAAGGACACGCTTTTTGCCGGGCATAAGGCAGATTTTAAGCAGATATCCTTCGGCCTTCAGCGCATACTGTGGGGCTATTTCAAAAAGCTTGTCATTGCCGACAGGCTGCTTGTCGCCGTGACAGCTCTGTGCGGCGACCCGGAGGCGTACACCGGCGCGTATGTTTTCATCGGCGCTGTTTTGTACGCGGCCGAGCTCTACGCCGACTTCACCGGCGGCATAGATATCACCATCGGTATTGCGCAGGTATTGGGCATAAGCGTAAAGGAAAACTTCATCCGCCCGTACTTTTCGCGCAATATCGCCGAGTATTGGCGGCGCTGGCACATTTCGATGGGCACATGGTTTAAGGATTATATCTTCTATCCGCTGTCCGTCGCGCCGTGGCTTTTGAAGCTCTCAAAAGGCGCACGCAAAAAAATATCCGACGGCTTCGGCAGAAAGCTGCCGGTGTATGTTTCGACGATCGTAACGTGGTTTCTCACCGGCCTGTGGCACGGAGCTGCATGGAACTTCGTTGTGTGGGGACTTCTTAACGCCTTTTTCATCCTGCTTGCCGAGGAGTTCAAGCCCGTGTCGCAGCGCTTTCGCGCAAAGCACGAAAAGCTTGTCTCCGGCTTTGGCTACAGGGTGTTTGAAACGCTCAGAACGTTCCTGCTCGTGTGCTCGCTGCGCGTTCTCGACTGCTACCGCGACGTTGCGGTGTCCTTTTGTGCGATAGGCACGGTGTTTACCGATTTCAACTGGCGCGAGGCGTTTTCCGGAGAGCTTTTGCAGCTGGGGCTGACGGGCGCGGACTATATCGTCGCGTTCTGCGGCGTTGCCGTCATGTTCGCCGTCTCCTGCGTACAGGAAAAGCGAGGCAGTGTGCGTGAGCTGCTGTGGGAAAAGCCTGTTTTGAGCTATGCAGTGTTCTTCATTCTCGCCGTCGCAGTGCTCACCTTCGGCGCTTACGGCGTGGGATATGATGCGTCGCAGTTTATCTATAATCAGTTCTGAGGCAAAAATGAGCGGAAAAAGAAATAAAAAACTGCATATTATCTGCCTTTGCACATTTGCTGTGCTGCTTTGCGCTGCCGTTTGGCTATTAGGTAAGATATGCCAGCCAAAGTACATGTCCGGTGTGTTGGAGGGCGCGATGACGCGGGAGTATTACGATGAAAAAAACTCCCACGACGTCATATTCATCGGCGACTGCGAGGTCTATGAGAACTTCTCACCCGTCACCATGTGGGAGGAGAAAGGCATAACGAGCTATATTCGCGGCTCGGCGCAGCAGCTTATATGGCAGTCGTACTATCTGCTGGAGGAGGTCTTTGAGCGCGAAAGCCCGAGAATCGTTGTGTACAACGTACAGTCTATGAAGTACGACACGCCGCAGAGCGAGGCGTACAACCGCATGACCATAGACGGTATGCCCTTATCGAAGCATAAGATAGACGCAATAAAGGCCTCCATGACAGAGGATGAGGACATGATAAGCTATCTTATACCGTTTCTGCGCTATCACTCGCGCTGGCCGGAGCTGACGGCAGAGGATCTTGAGTACGCCTTCCGCCGCGAGCCCGTGACGGTAGCGGGCTATCTCATGCGCGCGGACGTCGAGCCGATGACAAAGCTGCCCACGGCGCCTGTCCTGGACAATTACACAATAGGCGACACATGCTGGGAATACCTTGACAAAATGCAGAAGCTGTGCGATGCTAACGGGGCAGCTCTTGTGCTTATAAAATCGCCGAGCCTGTGGCCGCACTGGTACGAGCAGTGGGATGAGCAGATAAGTGCCTACGCCGCCGGGCACGGCCTTGATTATATCAATCTTTTGAATGCTTCAGATGAGATCGGCATAGATATGCAGACCGACACATACGACGCAGGGCTGCATCTGAATATCTACGGCGCGGAAAAGCTCTCGCGCTATTTTGCAGATATTCTCGCAGAGACTTACGGAGTGCCGGACAGGCGGGGCGATGAAACGATCTCCGCCGACTGGGAGAAAAAGAGCGAGGCATATTACGAGCTCCTTGCCGCGCAGAAGGCGGAGCTTGAGGAATACGGATATCTTAAAAGCTGGACACTGGGGGACGAAAAATGAAAAGAATAATTACTGTCATCCTTGCCGTCATGTGCGCTCTTGCGCTCTGCGCCTGCTCAGATAACGGCGACGGCATGAAAGCACAAACCAAGACCGAATACAAGCCCGATTACGGCGAGCTGTACTATGCCTCGGACGATGTCAAGTTCGGCATCCTCGATGCGGCTGATGAGGTTCTTTCCGCCCTCGGCGAGCCTGTCAGCACCTTCGAGTCGAACAGCTGCGCATATCAGGGCAAGGACAAGTTTTATTACTACGACGGCTTTGAGATTCTGGTAAATGACGTTGACGGAACAGAGCGCGTCACCGGCATAACACTTGCCGACGATACCGTTTCAAATCCGCAGGGCGTAAAGATCGGCATGAAGGGCGACGAGGCGCTCAAGCTCATGGACGGCCTTGAGTACACGCAGTCGGGCGACACATATAAGTTCACCGTCGGCTCGACCCTGTTCAGACTCCAGGTCGGCGCAGACGGCACTGTAAAGGCAGCCGAATACTCGGTCGCCGCAAACGATAATTGAGGTGCGCCATGGCTGAGTACAAGAAGATGAAGCTGGAAGATGTCTTTGCCGATATAGAAAGAATAATGGGCTCGGAGCTTTCCGATGATGAAAAAAGCATGACGCTGCGCAAAAAGGGTGCGGCGGCCTACGAGAACGAGGACGATCCCGCTGCGGCCGCGTATTACGACGAGTCGATAGCCCTCGGCCTTATTGAGTCAGAGATGCTGCCGGAGGTGCTTTTCCGCTGCGGCGTGAGCTTTGCAAAGCTCGATGAGAAAAAATCCTTTGACTTTTTAAAGCGTGCGGCGGAGCTCGGCCACGTCAGGGCGATGTTCAACCTCGCCGTGTGCTATCAGAAGGGCGCGGGTGCGTCCAAGAATGAAAAGGAGTGCTACAAATGGGCGCTCGCGGCGGCGGACGCGGGCGATATCGAGGCGATGTATATCTGTGCGCTGTGCTCCGAGCAGGGCTTCGGCACGAAGAAAAACCCGGAGGAGGCCTTTGCCCGCTTCAAGCGTGCTGCCGAGGCCGGAGTGGTCGACGCCATGTACAAAACCGCACTCAACCATGACCGCGGCGAGGGCACATTCCGCAACCCTCAGGCGGCGTTCGAGTGGTTCAAAAACGCTGCCGAGATGGGGCATCCCGACGCTCAGCACGACCTTGCCGTGTGCTACGCAAACGGAGAGGGCACGCCGGCCGATCCCGCGGAGGCCTTCCGCTGGATGAAGCTCTCGGCGGAAAACGGCAGTGTCGACGCCATGCGTCTTGCCGGCGGCTGCTATTATAACGGCTTCGGCGTTAAGGAAAACCCGAAAAAGGCCTTTGAAATGTTCAAAAAAGCCGCCGAGCGCGGCGACGTTGACTGCATGCGCATGACCGGCGACTGCTATGCTCTCGGCTCGGGTGTCAGGCAGGATAAGGACGAGGCAATGCGCTGGTACCGCATTGCCGCCGAGCACGGCGACATGGATTCACGCGAAATGATGGAAGAGTATTGAATAACATAAAAAAACCCGGCAGGCTCTCACCTGCCGGGTTTTCATATTGGCTTATGCGAGACTACATTGCCTGCGTCGGGTATTGCGTATGCTCCAATGCCCGAAGAGCCGAGCGCACTCATAAGACCTATCATTACAATCGCAACGACCGCGAATAATGTTAGCGCTATGACCGCGATTATAAAGCCCGTGCGTATATTCGCCTTTGCGCGGCGTATCTCCTCGTCCTCTTCACGCTTGTTCTTCTTCATGCTCTCACCTCCGATGTTTATACCTCCATTCTACATAGGAAATTTCTTTTGTCAACAAACTGCCTGTTAACATTGACAAAGCAAGGGTGAGTGCTTATAATAAGAACAAATGTTGCGCAACACATGTTGCGCAGATGTATGGAGTGATATCATTGCCCCCTAAAGTTAAGTTTTCACGCGAGGAGATCATTGCCGCCGCGCTGGATATAGTGCGCGAGGGCGGAATGACGGCGCTCACGGCGCGCAGCCTGGCAGCGCGTCTGGGATCGTCGGCAAAGCCGGTGTTCGGCCTTTTCGAGAATATGCAGGAGGTGCAGAACGAGGTCATGCTTGCCGCCAATGCCGAGTATCAGAAGTTTATGTACACGGAGATGATGCGCGGCATATATAAGCCGTATAAGGCCAGCGGCATGGCATACATAGCTTTTGCGCGAAAGGAAAAAGAGCTGTTCAAGCTCCTTTTCATGCGCGACAGGTCGGATGAACACAGCGACACGAGAGATGAGAGTATTGCAGATATAATTGCGCTCATCTCGCGCAACACGGGACTGAGCGAGGAGGAGGCGCGCCTGTTCCATCTCGAGATGTGGATATTTGTTCACGGTATCGCAACGATGATCGTGACGAACTATCTCGACTGGGAAGAGGAGTATATAAGTCGCGCGCTGACCGACGCTTATGAGGGACTGAGAACACGCTGGTGCGGGGAGGCAAAAGGATGGATGCAATAAAAATAACGGGGCTTACGAAAAAATATAAGGATGTCACTGCCGTCGACGGGCTTGAGCTCAGCGTCCGGCATGGCGAGCTGTTCGCGCTCTTGGGCGTCAACGGCGCGGGCAAAACCACAACGATAAAAATGCTCTCATGCCTGACCGCGCCCACGTCGGGCGAGGCGTATCTCGGCGGAAAAAGCATCGTTTCGCAGCCGAACGAGGTAAAGCGTATCATCGGCGTATCGCCGCAGGAGACGGCTGTCGCGCCGAAGCTTACGGTGAAGGAGAACCTTGAGCTCATGTGCGGCGTGCACGGGATATCGAAGGAAAAAACACGCGAAAGAGTAAATGCGCTGTGTGAGGAGTTCGAGCTTCATGAGGTCATGAGCCGCAAGGCCGGCAAGCTGTCCGGCGGCTGGCAGCGCAGGCTCAGCATAGCCATGGCGCTCACGGGCGAGCCGGAGATACTGTTTCTCGACGAGCCGACGCTGGGACTTGACGTCATTGCCCGAAGCGAGCTGTGGGACACCGTGCGCGCTCTCAAGGGTAAAAAGACCATAATACTGACAACGCACTATATGGAGGAGGCTGAGGCGCTGTCCGACCGCATCGGCATCATGCGCGGCGGCAGGCTTCTGGCGCTCGGCACGGCACAGAAGCTGAAGACACTGACCGGAAAGGACAAATTCGAGGACGCGTTCGTTGCGATAGTAAAGGGGGAGAGAAAATGAAAATGCTGACCTTTTCCTCGCGCACGGCAAAGGAGATACTGCGCGACCCCGTAAACCTCGGCTTCGGGCTGGGCTTTCCGGTCGTTCTCATCCTGCTGCTGTCGGCAATTCAGGCAAATGTGCCCGTTTCACTGTTTGAGATAGAAAAGCTCGCGCCGGGCATGACGATATTCGGTCTGTCATTCATGACGCTTTTCTCCGCGACGCTCATTGCAAAGGACCGCGAGAGCGCGCTTTTGCAGCGGCTTTACACGACGCCGCTCACGGCCGCGGACTTCATCCTCGGCTACACGCTGCCGATATTGCCCGTTGCGCTCGCTCAGGCGGCAGTTTGCTTCATAACCGCATTTATACTTGGCATGGATATCACGATAAACGTACTGTGGGCGGTGCTGATCCTGATTCCGGCCTCGGTGTTTTTCATAGCTCTCGGCCTTCTGTGCGGAAGCGTGTTCAACGTAAAGCAGGTCGGCGGCATGTGCGGTGCGCTGCTGACTAACCTCACGGCCTGGCTGTCCGGCATATGGTTTGACCTCGACCTCGTGGGCGGCGCGTTTAAGAAGGCCGCCGAGCTCCTGCCGTTCTGCCATGCGGTACGGGTCGAGCAGGCCGTCTGCGAAGGTAATTTCGGCGATATCCGGCCCGATCTTGCGTGGGTCATTGCCTACGCCGCCGCCGCGGCAGTCTTTGCGGTCGCACTGTTTCTGCGGCAGATGAAAAGGCAATAGAAAAAAGCAGCAGCCATTTGGCTGCTGCTTTTTTCACTTTCCCCAGTCGCCGGATATGCCGTCGGGGGCTTTTACGCGGCGCGTGTCCTTTACATGCCCGTCGCGGCCGCGAAAGTCCTGCGGCGCGACGTTCTCACCCGAGGGCAGGTCGCCGTGCTTTTTAGATTTTTTGCTCATTATTATCCTCCAAAGACGCAAAGTATCAGGCCGTATATGACGCTGGCCGTTATGCCGTAGACGATCACGGGACCCGATATGATGAACATTTTCGCCGCCGTGCCGGTGATGAAGCCCTCGGTCCTGAACTCCAGCGCGGGAGCGACCATGGAGTTTGCAAAGCCCGTTATCGGAACAAGGGTGCCGCCGCCGGCAAAGCGAGCAATGCGGTCGTAAAGCCCGAGTCCTGTCAAAAGCGCGCCGAGGAAAACAAGGGTTGCGCTCGTTGCGCTCGCGGCGTCGGTCTTTTCAAGGCCGCAGTGCGTGTAAAGACTCAGTATTGCTTCGCCCAGGCAGCAGATGAGCCCACCGACAAAAAAAGCCTTTAGCATATTGCCTGAGCACTTCGTGCGCGGCTGGTGCGAGTCGGAATACCGAAGGTATTCGTCGTTTGTCATGTTCATGCCGAAACCTCAATAGAAACGAAAATGCACCGGGATAACCCGATGCATTTATGTTTTCCGAAATATTTGCCGCTATACGTCCAGCGTCAGATTTTCAACGCCGTTTGCCTCGAATTCGTCCATGTATTCGTCCATGCGCGCCGTGAGCGCAGCCAGATCGTCGCAGTCCTCGCCGAGGTCGCGCCGTGCGAGCTCCTCGGCCAGAATGTCGAAAAACACGGCGTCCTCATAGTCGGCGATGGCCTCGTGTATGCCGCCGTCCTCATATGCGCGCGAGGGGAAAACGTGTCCGTGCCAAAGCTGAACAAGGCTCTTCATGCCGCTTTTCGAGCAAAGCGAGAATATCTTTTCCTGCACTATGTCATAGTCCTCAAAGCGGTCTGTCGTCCTTGTTGAATTGAGTATCCAGTTGCCTATATAAACAAGGTCCAAAAGCCTGCGGAATTCCTTTTCGGTAAGATCTATGTTCAAAGCTTCGCCTCCTGTCATTGTTATAGTGTTATTATATCAGATAGACTGCCCCTTTGCCACAATAAAATCCTTGTAATTTTGAACAAGTTGTCATATTATATTATAGTTATGGTTGAAGCTATCTAATGGAGACGGTGTGTAATGGACAACAGACCCATCGGCGTGTTCGACTCCGGACTCGGCGGCCTGACGGCCGTGCGCGAGCTCAGGCGAATTCTGCCGGATGAAAATATAATATACTTCGGCGATACCGGGCGCATGCCCTACGGCGGACGGCCGCGAGAGCAGATGCGAAAAATTGCGCGTCAGAATATCGCCTTTGCCGAGAGCTTCGGTGTAAAGGTAATCCTCGCCGCATGCGGAACGATATCCAGCAACGCTACGGATATCCTCGCCGCGAACACGACAAGGACCGTGGGCGTGCTCGCCCCCGGCGCTGAAATGCTTGCCGAAACAGGTAAGAAAACTCTCGGTGTTATTGCAACGAAAACAAGCATAGAAAGCGGTGCGTTTCAGACTGAGATAAGCCGCCGTGCCCCCGATGCGGAGGTGACGGCGCTAGCCTGTCCGGAGTTTGTCCCGATGATCGAGAGCGGACATTATCTGCCCTCTGACCCCGTGGTGCGGGATGCTGTCGCACGTTCGCTTGAGCCACTCAAGGGCGTGGGAGCGCTGCTGCTCGGCTGCACGCACTACGGGCTCATCTCAGACGCGATAAGCGCATACCTCGGCCCGGACGTTATACTTGTCGGCGCGGCCGATGCATCCGCGCAGTGCCTTGTGCAATACCTGCGCGAAACCGACCGGCTCGCCGTCCATGGCGGAAGCGAGAGCTATTACACGAGCGGCAGCACCGCCGATTTTGAGGCGCTTGCACCCGTTATGCTCGGCTATGAGCTCAAAAGCCGTGTTAATTTCGTAGAGCCGTTTGCGCTCGATGGGTGAGGGCAATGGCATGAATGCAGTTATTAAGATAACCGGCGTTCAGGGCTTTATGCAGCCGGATGCCGAGACGATAGAGCTTATAACCGACGGCGTTTACTGCCGCACGGAGGACGGATATCGGATATACTACCGCGAAAGCGAGCTCACGGGCCTTGAGGGAACGTGCACGACCGTTGATATAACGCCCGATTCGATAACCGTAGAGCGTAAGGGCATGCTCAACACGAAAATGGTCTTCCGCGAGGGCGAGAGGGACAGATTTCTTTACGATACGCGCTTCGGCGCGGCAACGCTCGGCGTGGAAACGCGCAGGGTCAGGGCAAGCTTTGACGATCTCGGCGGAGAGCTGAGCATAGACTATGTCGTCAACATGGAGCACACCGTCGCAAGCAGAAACATACTGAATATGAGCGTCAGGCTCAGAAGCTGAGAGGATAAATGATATGGCAAATATGATACAGAAGGCAAAGCAGCAGGTAGCGGAGCTTGTAAACGCGGCATATCTCGCAGCTGTCGAAAAGGGCGAGCTGCCCGCCGGTCTTACGCTCGGCGGCAGCGTCGAGATACCCAAGGACACAGCAAACGGCGACTATGCGGCAAACTACGCCATGGCAAGCGCGAAGCTCATGCGCATGCCGCCGCGAAAGGTCGCGGAGACGCTTGCTTCCAATATGGCGCTCGAGGGCAGCTGGTTTGAAAGCGTAGACGTAGCGGGACCGGGCTTTATGAACTTCCGCATGGGCAGCAGGTGGTACTCCGACGTTCTCAAAAACGTCGCCGAGGAGGGCGACAGCTTCTGCAACTGCAATATCGGCGAGGGCAAAAAGCTCATGGTCGAGTTCGTCTCCGCAAACCCCACAGGTCCCATGCATATGGGAAACGCCCGCGGCGGTGTGCTGGGCGACGCGCTTGCCTCCGTGCTCTCACGTGCAGGCTACAATGTCTGGCGCGAGTTCTACGTCAACGACGCAGGTAATCAGATAGAAAAATTCGCAGGCAGCATCGAGGCACGCAGCATCCAGCTTTTAAAGGGCGAGGATGCCGTCGAGTTCCCCGAAGACGGCTACCACGGCGACGATATAAAGGAGCTGGCAAAGCTCTTCTGCGAAAAGTACGGCGAGGGCTGGCTTGAGCTTCCAACCGCCGAGCGCCATAAAATGATGGCAGAGTTCGGCCTGTCGGTAAACCTGCCGAGGATGAAGCGCGATCTTGCGCGCTACGGCATAAAATACGATCAGTGGTTCCTCGAATCAAGCCTGCATGAAAGCGGCTATGTCGCAGACTCCGTGCAAAAGCTCACCGAGGCAGGCTACACCTATGAAAAGGACGGCGCACTGTGGCTGCACACGTCAAAGATACTCTCGGACAAGCTTCTTGCCGAAGGCAAGAAGCCCGAAGATATCGAGAAGCTTGAACTCAAGGACGATGTTCTGCGCCGTGCAAACGGCTTCTATACCTATTTTGCCGCCGATATCGCCTACCACCGCAATAAATTCGAGCAGCGCGGCTTTGACAAGGTCATAAACGTCTGGGGCGCCGATCACCACGGCCACGTCGCCCGTCTCAAGGGCGCAATGGATGCGCTCGGTCTCGACGGCGAGCACAGGCTCGATATCGTGCTCATGCAGCTTGTTAAGCTTATGCGCGGCGGCGAGGTCGTGCGTATGTCAAAGCGCACCGGCAAGGCTATCTCGCTTTCCGACCTTCTTGACGAGATCCCCGTGGATGCGGCGCGTTATTTCTTCAACTCCCGCCCCGAGTCGCCCGTCGAGTTCGATCTCGATCTTGCCGTGCGTCAGGACAGCGAAAACCCCGTCTACTACGTCCAGTACGCCCACGCGAGGATATGCACCATGATCTTGGCGCTCAAGGCCGAGGGTCACGAGGTGCCGGACATAAGCAGCGTCGATCTGTCGCTGCTCACTGCCGAGCAGGAGCGCGAGCTTATTAAGCAGATAGCCATGCTGCCCGAGGAGATACGCCTCGCCGCACGCGACTATGACCCCAGCCGCATAAACAAGTACGTAACCGAGCTTGCCGCACGCTTCCACAGGTTCTACACCGCCTGCCGCATCAAGGGCGCGGAGGAGGGCGTGCTCAACGCGCGCCTGTGCCTTGCCGACACCGTCCGCAAGGTCATCGCCCTGTCCCTTTCCGTCATCGGCGTCTCCGCCCCCTCCAAAATGTAATTTTAGAGGCGCTTTTTTAGAGGCGCATTGGGGCAGCTGCGGATACGCTTATTGCCGGTGCCCGGTGTCGAAATTGCCGACGAAACCGTTACAGCGGGCGACCAATGGTCGCCCCTACGGGCATGGTCGGAACATGAGCCAATAGCGTAGGGGCGAGCATTGCTCGCCCGTTTTTTATGGTTTCCTCCGTACTATCGATATCGGGCACGTGCAAAAAATGTATCGGTACAATGTAGGTGCGCCACTGAAAAAGACACCTCATCCGTCGGCTTCGCCGACACCTTCCCCTCAAGGGGAAGGCATTTTTTGGTGGCGCTTTGAGGCTGTACCCATACGTTTATTGCGCTTGCCCGGTGTCGGGAGCGCCGACGAAACCGTGAAACTGCCGCTTCCCGTGGGCGCGGAGCTGATTTGTGCCGCACCTCATTGGCTCCCCTGTGTAAGGGGAGCTGGCTGCGAAGCTGCCTGAGGGGTTGTTCGCATAAGGCAGTTGTTGGATATTGACGCAAAAAGAGAGTGCAGATCAAGTCTGCACTCTCTTTTCATTCAAATCCGTGCGCAAAGCGCACACATATGGCTATCCACTATTGGCTATCGGCTACCTGCTAAAATTATTTTAATTTTCTTTTTATCTCGTTTGCGCTCAGCACAAGGTCGCCGAAGGCGGCAAGTCCGAGGCCGGAGAGATAGGAGAGCACTCCGCCGCCGATGAGGATTCCGAAGAATACGCCAAAATTAAAATCGCCAAATAAGCTGGTTGAGTAGCCGAAGACAACTGCCAGAATGACCGACGCTACCATGCCGAGCACGCATATAAGCGTTGCAATGCCCTTGAGCGTCGCACCGGGATTGGGATACATGCCGCTGCCGGTTTCAACGGCCGGGATAACGAATGCTTTGCTTGCCACATATTTATTGCCGTCGAAGCTTATAACGCCGCTTTTGTACATTTGCTCAAACTCATATTCGGGAATGTCAATGAACCATCCAAGCTCGTCACAGTCGGGAAATTGGTCTGCTTGTGCGCGTGTTGTTGCATAGATTCTCTTGCTCATACATAATCCTCCTAAAAAAATTTATGATATACCGAAATGGGATATTTGCAGTATACCATTTCGGTATATTTATGTCAAGAGGAGGGGTTGCAATGAGACTGAAAGCACTGCGCGAAAAGCGCGGAATATCGCAGCTCAAGCTTGCGATGGATCTTGACATGAATCAGAACAGCATCAGCCGGTACGAGACCGGAGCGCGTGAGGCCGACTACAAGTCGCTCATTAAATTTGCCGATTATTTCGATGTCTCCATCGACTATCTCCTCGAGCGAACAGACAATCCCAAAACGAATTTTTAGAGGCGAACGGACGCTGCTGCGGATACGCTTATTGCCGGTGCCCGGTGTCGGGAGTGCCGACGAAATCGTTACAGCGGGCGACCAATGGTCGCCCCTACGGGCATGGTCGGAACATGAGCCAATAGCGTAGGGGCGAGCATTGCTCGCCCGTTTTTTATGGTTTCCTCCGTACTATCGATACCGGGCACGTGCAAAAAATGTATCGGTACGGCCTCAATTCGCCTTTAAAAAGTCTTGTAATTTAGGGGTTGTGGTGCTAAAATATATTTTTGTGTTGAATTTTGATTAGGAGTTGAGTTTAAATGCAGAAACTCAGAAATGTTGCGATCATCGCGCACGTCGACCACGGCAAGACCACGCTTGTCGACGAGATGCTAAAGCAGAGCGGCGTTTACCGTGAAAATCAGGAGATAGTCGAGCGAGTCATGGACTCCAACGACCTTGAGCGCGAGCGCGGGATTACAATCATGGCGAAGAATACCGCCGTGCAGTACGGCGATACGAAAATAAATATCGTAGACACCCCGGGACACGCCGATTTCGGCGGCGAGGTCGAGCGTATACTAAAGATGGTCAACGGCGTTATCCTGCTCGTTGACGCGGCCGAGGGACCGATGCCGCAGACGAGATTCGTTCTGTCGCGCGCGCTTGAGCTCGGCCACAGGGTAATCGTTGTCGTAAATAAGATAGACCGCCCCGACCAGCGCGTCCACGAGGTAATCGACGAGGTGCTCGAGCTTCTTATGGATCTTGACGCGACCGACGAGCAGCTCGACTCCCCGATGCTGTTCTGCTCCGGCCGCCAGGGCACGGCGAGCTACTCTCCCGATGTTCCGGGCACGGATCTCAAGCCCCTGTTTGATACCATATTGGAGTATATCCCCGAGCCCGAGCAGGATCTGGACAGCCCGTTCCAGATGCTCGTTTCCAGTATAGATTATAACGAATATGTCGGCCGCATTGCCATCGGGCGCATCGAGCGAGGCGTCATAAAGCAGAATCAGGAGATTGAGGTCTGCAACTACCACGCGCCGGATGCGGCGCCCATGCGGGCAAAGGCCGTGTCGCTTTATGAGTTTGACGGGCTTAGCAAGATCCCCGTGACCGAGGCCGCGGCGGGCAATATCATTGCAATGAGCGGCATAGGCGATGTCACCATCGGCGATACCGTATGCGCCAAGGGCTTTGCAGAGCCTCTTCCGTTTGTTAAGATATCCGCCCCCACACTGGAGATGACCTTCTCGGTAAACGACAGCCCCTTTGCCGGCCGCGAGGGCAAATTCGTCACCTCACGCCAGATCCGCGACAGGCTTATCCGCGAAACGCTCAAGGACGTGTCGCTGCGTGTGAGCGACGTTGACGGTTCGACGGATTCGTTTAATGTCGCCGGCCGCGGCGAGATGAGCCTGAGCATACTGATCGAGACCATGCGCCGAGAGGGCTATGAGTTTCAGGTCTCGCCTCCGCGTGTGCTGTACAAGGAGATAGACGGCGTGACATGCGAGCCTGTCGAGCGCGTTGTAGTCGATGTCCCGTCCGACTACATGGGCGCCGTTATGGAGAAGCTCGGTGCGCGCAAGGGCGAATTTATCGAAATGACACCCGTCGGAAGCCGTGTGAAGCTGAGCTATCTCATTCCGTCACGCGGCCTGTTCGGATATCGCAACGAGTTTTTGACCGACACAAAGGGCGAGGGCATCATGGCCTCCGTCTTTGAAAAGTACGAGCCGTATAAGGGCGATATCGCACGCCGAAACACAGGCTCGCTCATAGCCTTCGAGACCGGCGAGGCCGTCGCCTACGGCATCTGGAACGCGCAGGAGCGCGGTGCGATGTTCATCACCCCCGGCACGAAAGTGTATGCCGGGATGATCGTCGGCGTCTGCCCGAAGTCAGACGACGTCGCCGTAAACGTCTGCCGCACGAAGCATCTGACAAACACCCGCGCCTCCGGCTCTGACGAGGCGCTGCGCCTTGTTCCGCCCAGACAGATGAGCCTTGAGCAGTGCCTTGAGTTCCTGGCCGACGATGAGCTTCTTGAGGTCACGCCCAAGAGCCTGCGCCTGCGCAAGAGCATCCTCGACCACGGCCTGAGAATGAAGACCGTAATGCGCAACAGATAAAAAAAGCTCCCCATTGGGGAGCTTTTGTGCTATAATCGAAAAATCAAAGCAGCGGAGGTAAAGAAAATGAAGCTTGCAATGGCGCAGATGCGCATGACCGGCAGCATGGATGAAAATCTGAAGACCTCGCTTGAAATGTGCGATTCCGCGCGCGGCTGCGACCTGCTGTTTTTTCCGGAGGTGCAGCTGACACCGTTTTTTCCGCAGTACGAAAAGCGTGATGTGTCGGGCTATATCCTGAAGCCCGACAGTGAGCCGATCCGGCTGCTGTGCAATGCCGCTAAGAAAAACGGCCTTTATATGTCGCCGAATGTGTACCTTGAAGCGGACGGTAAGCGCTATGATACCTCGCTGTGGATAGACCCGTGCGGCGAGCTTAAGGGCACCGCGAAAATGGTGCACATCGCGCAGGCAGAGCAGTTTTACGAGCAGGACTATTACACTCCGTCGCCCGACGGCTTCAAGGTGTTCGACACGCCCTTAGGCAAGGTAGGCATAGTCATCTGCTTTGACCGCCATCTTCCGGAGAGCATACGCACCTGCGCCCTCATGGGAGCACAGCTGGTAATCATCCCGACGGCGAATACGGAAGCCGAGCCTATGGAGCTGTTCGAGTGGGAGGTGCGCGTGCAGGCAATGCAGAATCAGGTGTTTGTCGCAATGTGCAACCGCGTGGGTCTTGAGGATAAGATGGACTTTGCCGGGCAGTCGATAGTAGTTCATCCGAGCGGGGACGTTATCGTCAAGGCCGATAATAAGCAGCGGCTCGTGACCTGCGATATCGACCTTGCGGAGGTCGAGCTCTGGCGCGGCAAAAGGCCGTATATCTCAACGCGCCGTAAAGACATGTACCTATGAGGGAGCTAATCAAAAAATTTGCCGACAAAACGTTTTTACGCTTTGTGCTCGTAGGCGTTATAAACACGGTATTCGGAACGGCGATAATGTTCGTGTTTTATAATGTCTTCGGCCTGAGCTACTGGCTCAGCAGTGCGTCAAACTACTTTTTCGGCAGTATACTGAGCTATTTTCTCAACAAGTATTTCACCTTTCAATATAAAAAGCGGGATTGGAAGGTCGTTGTGCGCTTCGTTGTGAATATCAGCGTCTGCTATCTGATAGCCTACGGCATCGCAAAGCCGCTTATAAGGGCGCTCATGTCGGGCTTTGAGGTGACGGCGCAGGAAAACGTTGCCATGATCTGCGGCATGGGACTGTTCGTCGCGCTCAATTATCTCGGTCAGCGCTTTTTTGCATTTAAAACAGAAGAATGAACAAACGGCGCTCCGTTTCGGAGCGCCGTCAATGCTATCTCGGCATTATCGCCGTGTCGAATTCCGTCCAGGGAAACTCCCTTGGCGGCTTTACTTTAAAGGTCATAAAGCGGCCTGACGAGGGGTTTGTAAATCCGATGCTGTACGACCAGAGGGCGATATTGCAGCCCTCATCGCGGCCGCCGTACTTCCTGTCGCCGACGAGCGGCATACGGCGATGCGTGAACTGAGCGCGTATCTGATGCGTGCGGCCGGTGATGAGGTTTATCTCTACCATGCTCATCTCGCCGTTCGAGCCGAGCAGACGATATTCGAGCACCGCCTCCTGCGAGCCGCGGCAGGGCTTGTTTACGACGAAGGTCTTGCGCTTCTCCTTTGATCTGAGCAGGATATCCTCCATTCGCCCCCTGCGCTCCTGCGGAACGCCGTGAACGACGGCGAGATAGGTCTTTTTAAACTCGCCCATGCGTATCTGCCGGCTGAGCTCCGAGGCGGCCGCGGGCGTTTGCGCAAAAACCATCAGGCCGGACACGACCTGGTCGAGCCTGTGCACCGTGCGGATATCCGCATCATCTCTGCCCAGCGCCTCGCGCAAAAGCGTGGGCATACCGCCCGGATCATCGGTCGATATGACCCCGGCGGGCTTGACGGCGACTATTATGTTGTCATCATAATAAATAATATCCATGGCTATACTTTATCGCAGCTTTTGAAATTCGTCAAGATATGAAAACAGCTGTACAGCCTGAAAATCAAGCGGCTTTGCGCATATCACCCGTCAAGATAATATCTGCGCAGACCCATTGTATGACGCCCGTATTCTATCGCCTGCTTCGGGCATCGGCAGATGCAGGCCATGCAGTGCGTGCAGCCGTCTCCCCATACGGGCCTGCCGCCTTCGATGCGTATGCTTTTTGTCGGACACAGGACGGCGCATTTTCCGCAGCCGATGCACTCGTCTGTCGTGCGGAATTTCTTGCTCTTTACGAACATGGGATAGAACGCGCCGTTTACTATGCCGCTGTATATCCTGTCCATGAGCTTTATCTGCGGCCGAGTGAAGTTCTCGCCCTTTGCGATGCTCTGCGCGAGCGCGTCGAGCCTTCCGTTTGCACGCACAATGATCTCGGCCTCCTCCTTGGGAGACGGGGCTTTGAACATGGCAATGTAGTTTTCCGGCATCACGACTCCGGCGCAGCCCTTAAAATCAAAACCCTTGCCGCGGCACCATTTTTCCGCGTAGCTTCCGGCATTGCCGATCTCGCTGCCGCAGGTCATGACAAAGTAGATTTCGCGGGAACCGCGCAGCTCGGTTTTGTCCAGCCAGTCGCGCACTATGCGCGGAACGCGCCAGGCGTAGGTCGGCGTGACAATTATCCATGGCTTTTGCGATTCGATGGTGGAGGTATCCCCGTCGCGCAGACGCGGGAAAAGGTTCACCGCCTCGTCGCCGATATCCGCCGCTATCCTGCATGCGGCGTATGCGCTGTTTCCCGTTCCGGTGTAGTATAGTATCATGCTGCATCCTCCTTTTATCTTCATCTCAGATTATACACATGATCCGCCTTGACTTCAACGGAAAATTGACGCTTGATTTTCCGCGTCTGCGCGGCTAAAATAGCCGTATCACAGAGAGGTGACATTATGAGTATAAAACGAAGCTGCGGCGTGCTTCTGCCGCTGTTCTCGCTGCCGTCGGAGAACGGTATAGGAACGCTCGGCAGAGCGGCGCATGAGTTTGTGGATTTTCTTGCCGCGGCCAGACAGTCGTGGTGGCAGATCCTGCCCGTCGGCCCTGCCGGGAGCGGAGACTCGCCGTATCAGAGCTTTTCGAGCTTTGCCGGCAACGCTTATTTTATAGACCTCGACATGCTCGTTGACGACGGGCTGCTGACGAAGGACGAGATCGAGACGATCAATTGGGGCAGCGATGCCGAAAGCGTTGACTACGATGCACTGAGGAAAAACCGCATGCCGCTTCTGCGCAGGGCGGCCCGGCGCGGACTTGCGCGGGAGAATGCGCAGTTTGAAGCGTTCTGCCGCGATAATGCGCGCTGGCTTTCAGATTTTGCGCTGTACATGGCGCTCAAGGAGCATTTTTCCGGCAGTGCATGGTATGAATGGCCGGAGGATATCCGCCTGCATCGCATTGACGCCGTGGAGAAATACTCTGACGAGCTGCGCGAGGACGTAAGCTTTTTCTCCTATGTGCAGTATCTTTTCTACAGCCAGTGGAGTGCTCTGCGCGGCTACGCGAAAAAAAACGGGATCGGCATTATCGGCGATATGCCGATATACGTCGCGCTCGACTCGGCCGACGTGTGGGCGGAGCCGGAGTTCTTCCTGCTGGACGAGAAAAACGTCCCCGTCGAGGTCGCGGGCGTGCCGCCGGACTATTTCAGCGCCAACGGTCAGCTTTGGGGCAATCCCCTGTACGACTGGGACGCTATGCGGCGTGACGGCTACGGCTGGTGGATACGCCGCATCGACGGCGCGTCAAGACTGTATGACGCGCTGCGCATTGACCATTTCCGCGCATTTGAGAGCTACTGGGCTGTGCCGAATGGTGCTGAAAGCGCAAAGCAGGGGCAGTGGCGGCCCGGACCGGGTATGGATCTTGTCGGGCGGCTCACCGCATGGTTTAATAACGTCCGATTCATTGCCGAGGATCTCGGTGTGCTAACGCCCGAGGTGCATAAGCTGCTGTCAGACAGCGGGCTGCCCGGCATGAAGGTTCTCGAATTTGCATTTGACCCCGAGAGTCTGAGCGATTATCTGCCGCACAGGTACAATGATAACTGCATCTGCTACGCCGGAACGCACGATAACAACACCCTGCGCGGCTGGATAGACGAAGAAAAGCCCGAAACGCTCGCCTTTGCACGGGAATATCTCGGGACAGATGATGAAGCAGACCTTGCCGATGCCGTACTGCGCGCCGGTATGCGCTCAAAGGCGGAGCTGTTCATTGCACAGATGCAGGACTGGCTCGGGCTCGGTGCTCCTTCGCGCATGAACATCCCCGGCACCGTCGGCGGAAACTGGACATGGCGCATGGCGCCCGGCAGCGCGTCAAAGGCTCTTGCCGAAAAAATGCGCCGCATGGCCTATATATACGGAAGGAGCGGCAAGGCTCGTAATTGATATCAAAGTCTGTATTGTACAGTTGTGCACGCCTGCCCGGCGCTCGTTACCGCCGGGCAAAGCCAATGCGCTATGAAGATATAAAAAAAGCTCCCCTTAGGCCGGTTGAGACAAGAAAGCACACGCCTGAAAAGACGGAGCGTGCACGAATGTCATCGTTGCGGCGGCTTGCCAGACACAAAGTATGCCTGCGCCGTCGCGCCTTGACCTCGCACACGCTCTGCCTTTTCAGGTGCTGCGCAGTTTTGAGCGAGCTGTTTTTTGTTCAGGCAAAATAACAAAATCTCGGCAATACTTTGTGTATTACCGAGATTTTTTATGAAGCATGAGCGGAAAAGAGCCGCTCAAAACCGTATGTTTTCTTATCTCAGCCGGCCTTTCGGGAGCTTTTTTAAATTCGAATTATTCTTCTCTGAGGCCGCGAGCCTTGATATAGCTCATAATGGTCTCGACAGTGCCGGCAACACCGAGCTTCGAGCTGTTGATGCACAGATCATAGTTCTGCGCGTCGCCCCAGGTCTGATCGCTGTAGTACTTATAGAAGCTGGAACGATCCTTGTCGACTTCCTTGATTTTTTTGCGGGCCTGAGCCTCGTCAAGATTCTGACGCTCCTCAAGGCATTTGATGCGCGCATCCATATCGCCGAGAATAAAGATACTGACGACATCGTCCCTGTCGTTGAGAACGTAATCGGCGCAGCGGCCGACGAAGATGCAGTCCTCCTTGGATGCGATATCACGAATTGCATCAAACTGGGCGGAAACCACCTCCATGTTCAGACGGAAATTCTCATTCAGACCGTAGCCGCCGGCATGCAGAAGGAAAGCGGACATGCGCTTTTCATCGTATGCGTTTATTAGCTCTCGGCTGAAATCGGAGTGCTTTGCGGCCTCGTCAACGATCTCCTTATCGTAGCACTTTATGCCCAGCTCCTTTGCAAGGAGCCTTGCGATCTCTCTGCCGTTTGAACCGTGCTGTCTTCCTATGGTGATAATCATAAATGACGCCTCCAATATAATTACCTTTGATAATTTAATTATAGCACTGCTTGTGAAAATATCAACATATATTAATCGTTTTTCTTGCATACATTTTCAGTATGATAAGAAGGAAAAGATTAATTGTGAATACCGCACTGCTGACTGGCTCCACGCTTGTCATGAGTCTCATCTCGATGTCGTTTCAGGTGTGGCTTGCCGGACGCATAGGCTCTGCCGGGATAGGGCTTTATCAGCTTGTCGTTTCGGTGTCGTTTTTGTGCACGACCTTTGCCGTATCGGGAGTGAGATTCGCGGCGACGAGGCTCGTTTCCGAGGAGCTCGGGCATGAGCGTGCCCACGGCATAAGCGCCGCCATGCGCCGCTGCTTTGTCTACAGTCTCGTGTTCGGAACGGCGGCATTTTTCCTTCTGCGAAGCGGAGCGGAGATGATCGGCTTTCTGTGGATAGGCGACGCACGCACGGTGCGCTCTCTGCGCATCATGGCCTTCGCGATGCCTATGGTGTCGCTGTGCTCGGCCATATCCGGCTACTTCACCGCCTGCGGCAGGGTGTGGAAGCCGACGGTAGTGCATATTTTCGAGCAGATAATAAGCATTGCGCTTGTCGCGTTCTTTCTTACGCGCTCGCCGGCCGGGGATATAGAGAAAAACTGCTCTGCGGTCATGCTCGGCACGGTCTGCGGCGACGCAATATCGCTTGCCATGATGCTGCTGTTTTACTTTACCGACCGCGGGCGCTATGCGTGTGAGTGCGCAGGAGAGCTGCGCCTTACCTCACGCATGCTGCATATCGCGCTGCCGCTCGCGTTTTCGGCCTACGCGCGCTCTGCACTTTCAACGCTGGAGCATCTGCTTGTTCCGCGAGGGCTGAAGTCCGCGGGCTTTTCGGCCGACAGGGCGCTGTCGGGCTACGGGACGATACAGGGTATGGTCATGCCGATAATATCATTCCCGGCGTGCTTTCTCATGGCGCTCGGCGAGCTTATAATACCAGAGCTTACCGAAGCGCAGATGCGCTCAGAGCGCGGGGAGATACGAAAAACGGTCACTGGCTTATTAAAAAAGGGCGGCGGCTATTCGCTTGCCGTCGCCCTTGTGATATTCGTTTTTGCCGATAAGCTCGGCATCGCGGTTTACTCCTCACCCGATGCGGGACACTTTCTGCGCCTGCTCGCGCCGCTAATACCGATCATGTACACCGATATGCTCTGCGACGGCTGTCTGAAGGGGCTGGGTCAGCAGATGTGGAATATGGGGATAAATATTCTTGACGCGCTTCTGGGTGTCCTGCTTGTGTGGCGGGTGCTGCCGGCGTATGCCCTGACGGGCTATATCTGCATAATTTATTTTAACGAGTGCCTGAATTTTGCCCTGAGCGTGCTGCGGCTGAGAAAGGTCATTAAACTTTAGCCGCTTTTCGCTCAGCCAGCTTTTTGTCGCCTTTATGCAGCAGAGGAGATATGCGCTTATACAAAAGCATCGTGAGAACGGTCACGATAACGCCCTTTAAGAGGTTAAACGGCACGACGCAGAACAGAACGAGCGTCGAGACGCTGTTTATCGCGGAATTTATGTCGCTGCCCATTTTGATTATCGCCTCAAGCGGCATGCCGAACAGCTGTGCGAAGGTCGGCAGAAGGTAAACCGCGTTAAACAGGCTGCCGAATACGGTCATGACGAGGGTACCGGCTATCATGCCGATAAGTGCGCCGCGCTTGCTCTTTTTCATGTGGTATATGCACGAGGCGGGAAGGACGAAGGCGCAGCCGACGACGAAGTTTGCAAAGTCGCCGACGAAGGCGGTCGTAGTGCCCTTCAGTACAAGCTTGACGATAATTTTGAGAAGCTCAGCCACAACGCCGGCCACGGGCCCGAGGTAGAACGTGCAGATCATGATGGGGATCTCGCTCAGATCGATCTCATAAAAGCTCGGCGCGAAGAACAGCGGAATTTCAATGAACATCAAAACGCCGGCCATTGCGGAGAAAATCGCGGTGTAGGCCAGGAAATGCGTGCTGCCGAGCTTCTTGCGATTTTTCATCACAAAGCGCTCAAACAGCAGTGCCAGCACGAACAGCGCCGCGAAAATGCCGAGGCATTCGAGCACGAATGAAAGGTTTTCACCTATCTGAGAGATGAGCTTGGACATGGATATGTACCTCCGAAATTAAAAATCACCCGAAAGAAAATATCTTTCAGGCGACGCAAAAACCAAAGCGTACATCTTCTACCATCCAGACTATACTGTCGGTACCGGAATCACACCGGTTCATGCCTTTCGGCTCG
>URAL01000021.1 GCA_900545805.1 uncultured Eubacteriales bacterium
TGAATATCTGTATCGTGTTCGCCCAGCTTGAACGGGAAACGATACAGAAGCGGGTGACGGACGCTTATTATTCCCGCAGCCAGCGGGGCTTCAAGATGGGTGGGAAAGCCCCTTACGGCTTCCATACAGAGCCGATTAAGATGGACGGTATCAACACAAAGAAGCTGGTGGTAAACCCAGACGAAGCGGCAAATATCCGGCTGATGTTCGAGATGTACGCCCAGCCCACAACCTCCTACGGGGACATTACCCGGTACTTTGCGGAACAGGGGATTTTGTTCCATGGCAAAGAGCTGATACGCCCCACGCTGGCACAGATGTTACGCAATCCTGTCTATGTGCGGGCAGACCTTGATGTGTACGAATTTTTCAAAAGTCAAGGGACAATCATTGTCAATGACGCTGCCGATTTTACCGGCATGAATGGCTGCTATCTGTATCAAGGGCGGGATGTGAAGCCCAGCAAAAAGAACGACTTGAAAGACCAAATGCTGGTGCTGGCTCCCCATGAGGGCATTGTCCCCTCCGACATCTGGCTGACCTGCCGCAAGAAGCTGATGAACAACATGAAAATCCAGTCTGCCCGGAAAGCCACCCATACATGGCTGGCGGGAAAAATCAAGTGCGGAAACTGCGGGTATGCCCTTATGAGCATTAACAATCCTGTGGGAAAGCAATATCTCCGCTGCACAAAGCGGCTGGACAATAAAAGCTGTGCCGGGTGCGGGAAAATCATCACTTCGGAGCTGGAAGCGGTTGTTTATCAGCAGATGGTGAAGAAGCTGGCAAGCTACAAAACGCTGACAGGCAGAAAGAAAGCGGCAAAGGCAAACCCGAAAATCGCCGCCCTGCAAGTGGAGCTTGCCCATGTGGACAGCGAGATTGAAAAACTGGTGGACAGTCTGACGGGCGCAAACAATGTGCTGCTCTCCTATGTGAATGTGAAGATAGCGGAACTGGACGGACGCAAGCAGGAACTTCTGGCGAGGATAGCGGAGTTGACGGTGGAAGCCATCAGCCCGGAACAGGTCAGCCAGATTTCCGGCTACCTCGACACTTGGGAGGATGTATCCTTTGATGACAAGCGGCGGGTGGTGGATTTGATGATTACCACCGTTGCCGCCACAAGCGATAGTTTGAATATCACATGGAAAATCTGACGGGCGGAACCCCTCCCGTCAGATACCTATCCTGTGTAGTCCCTTGTAAACTGTACTTTCGCTATGTACAAACACAATTCTGAAAACGGCAGATTTGCTCCGAGTCCGAGCGGCCAGCTTCATATGGGGAACCTGGCCTCCTTCCTTCTGGCATGGCTCGACGCACGCTGCGCCGGCGGAGGGCTTATCTTCCGCATGGAGGATCTTGACCCTGACCGCAGCAGCAAGAAGAGCGAAGAAAGCATAGCTCATGCTCTTGAAGTCTTCGGTCTTGACTGGGATGAGGGCTATCCGGACGCGGGCTATTCGCAGAGCGAACGCAGTGAAAAATACGACGTGGTTTTTGATCTTCTTCTGAGACGTGACCTGCTCTACCCATGCTATTGCAGCCGCAGTGAGCGCCTTGCGGCCTCCGCTCCGCATCCCGGAGAGCAGCGTCACGATCCGGGCTGCAAATGCAGGTATCTCACAGCATCCGAGCGGAGATTGCTTGATCAAAGCGGACGCAAAGCCGCGTGGAAGATAAAAGTCCCGGACAAAACCATTTGCTTTTGCGACGGTCATTACGGCGAGTTTTCCGAAAACCTTGCCGATTCCGGCGATTTTATTATAAAGCGCTCCGACGGAGTTTATGCATACCAGCTGGCAGTTTCATTTGATGACATGGATATGGGTATAACACGCGTCGTACGCGGGCGCGACCTGCTGTCATCTACCGCAAGGCAGATATGGCTCATTGAGACGCTCGGTGGAAGCGTGCCGCAGTATTATCACGCACCGCTCATAGTCGATGCAGACGGCAGGAAGCTCTCCAAACGCTGCGGCGAGCTAAGTGCAGAAGCGTTGCTCGCTAAGCATTCACCGGAGGAGCTGCTTGGTCATTTGGCAGGGCTTCTCGGCTTAACCGACGGCTCATGTGAAAGCGCCGTCGGTCTTTTGGAGTTTTTTGATTGGACAAGGGTAAGAAAAAATGATATTTTGATATAGCTATAGCGAAAACGGCCCTCTGCAAGATTCGTTTTGCCGTTTAAAAGTCGAGAAGCTTCACGCGCTTGCCCATCTTTTGCAGATTATTCGAAAGCTGCTTGAGTATCTGCATTTTGACGTTAAAATTGATTGGCAGGCCGTCGTGTGCGGGATTTGCCGCGTGACCGACGAACAGATTTATGTCCGTTGCATCCTCAAATAGTATTCGTGCGACGAGCGACGCTCCGTCTTTTTTGTAATACCAGTTTTCAAAGCTGCGGTTATCCTTTACATAGTCCTTGGAATAGGCAAGGACGCGATCAAGGGTTATTATGCCCTCCGTGGCAAGGTCTACGCCCTGAATATGTGATATGGGCGGTATGTCGGGGTCGGGTGAGGTATACTCCGTCTGCACGTTCGTGTGCAGATACTCGGCTGCGATCTTCGATGTCGTTCCGCCGCAGACAATATGCTTGCCCTCCTTGGCAAAAAACAGAGCCATCATGCGGTGATTGTCGCTTATATTCTCCGGCGGTCCGACAGCGACATTGACCGTCTGACGCTGCCGAATCTTAACAATACAAGTCGTTGCGTCGTCAAATGGCTTACCTCCGTAGAGCCTGCTGACCTCTTCCATCAGGATGTTCATAAGAACATTGGCTGTAAGTCCGGAATCACTTAGCGGTCCCATAAAGTCCGCTATCGCCTTCCTGTCCCACGCAGTGTTCAGGACACCGTTGTTACTGGCATAGAGCATACCGTCACTCAATGCAATAAACACATCTCCGTCTGCAAGCTCAATGCTTGAACGGTATATCGTTTTCTCACCTATTGTCATTGCGGAAAGCGGAAACTCGTGGAGCTGCTCCTGACGAATGAGTATTACATTCGGGTTTTCATACTGGATTATGTCCGCGTGAGCATCATTTTCAAGCTTTATTATCGTAAAGGTCGAAAACGCCGTTTTTCGCTCGGAGCATATTGGCAGAGTGTCGGCTATAGTTTCGACAGCGTCACGGATATCAAGTCCCGCGGCGAGCATAGTGGATATTATCGTTGATGTGAGCGTTGACAGGATGCTGGCCTTAACTCCGCTGCCGAGTCCGTCTGCAAGAACTATAATCGTCGAGTTTTCGTTCTCGACGATCTCGACATGGTCACCGCAAAGCTGCTCGCCGTCGTGGTTAAGGCTCATATACGCTATCTCGCTGCAAAGATTATTCTTCTTCAAGGCTCAGCGACTCCTTCAGTCTCGTCAGCGCGATTTTCGTCTCGGCCGTCGTCTCGCCGAGGAGCGAGGCTATCTCCTGAACGATGCGCATTTGGTTTTCGATAACGTTGTTGGTTATATCCGCCGTCTGCTGACTTATGGACTTACGGCGCATGGACTCCTCCTCTTCCTCGGTAACATCGGAGATAATGTCGATAAGAATTTTCGATGAGCGGTCATAGACTATGGTTTGTTCAAAATATTTCTCATAGTCTGAAAAAAAGCCGCGCAGCTTTTTGACGGTCTTTCCGGTCTCCAGGCAGGTAAAAAACGGAGCCGTGTCAAGTATTCTCACGACACTGTCGCCCAGGACGTCCGACTCGTGGCTTATATTCAGCATTTGAAGCGCCGTGCGGTTGAGCTGCTGCACCTCAAGATCCTCATTTACGACAACTACACCGCTGGGCATATTGTTTAGTATCTTATTGCTGAAGCGTTCGGCTCTGTCCATGATAAACGGCAGGCACATGCTGTAGTCAGCCTTGCCGCGATAAATGGCTATTGCCTTGTCACGACATGAGTCGTACCCGCATGACGAGCAGTTGAGCTCATCTGCTTTTGTGTTCTTGCCGAGCTTTGAGAGGATCTCACGAATCTCCTCCTCGCTGGGAGTCTTTTTATTGACCGGCGTTCCGATATACTGAGTCATGAGCTGCTCGGGCTCGGGCTGCGGAACGTCAAAATCCTCTTTGCCGACATTGCTCCATACGGAATAGATATGGCGAATGGGCGAGTTTATATACTTTTCCATTATGGGGCCTTCTATGCAGCTTCCGTCACACATGGCAAGCTCTATAAAGCACTTGTGTATATTGCCGTTTTTGAGGTCGTTGAGGGCGTTAATGCAGTTTTTCGGGCCGTTCGTGGCGATACACTGATAGCCTGTGTCTGGGATATCCATGCTTTTTATTATGCCGCCGGTCACGGGGAAGCTGCGCGCCCTGCCGGGGAAGCTCTCGCCGAACTCATGCTCGATCTCGATCCCTGCGGATATGCGCATCTGGTCAAACTCTTCAAACGTGAGAACCGCATCTACGCATGTTCCCTCGTATTCCTGCTTTTTTGCAACACAGGGTCCTATGAAAACGACCTTGGCCTCAGGCATACGGCGCTTAATTTCCATAGCATGAGCTATCATTGGTGATACGACCGGAGCAAGATACTGCCGCAGCTCGGGAAAATGCTTTTCCACAAGCAGGTTCAGCGACGCGCAGGCGGAGGTTATTATAACATCCTGCTTAGCTTCCCTGAGCAGTCTTTCATACTCGCGCTTAACTAAAGTTGCACCTATGGCCGTCTCCTCGGCATCGGTAAAACCGAGCTCGATCAGAGCCTTGCGCACGGAATTTGCGCCGCAGCCCTCCCAGCAGGCATAAAACGACGGATCAACGCTCGCTATGACGGGCGTTGGGCTTTTCAGCATAACGCTTACACGCTCGCGATCATCGATTATCTCCTTGGCCTCCTGAGGGCAGACAACAAAGCACTGGCCGCACAGAATACATTCATCGCTTATTATGTGCGCCTGATGTCCTGTGAATCGTATTGATTTTACGGGGCATTTTCTTATGCATCTGTGGCAGTTTTTGCAGTTTGACTTTTTAAGGTTGAGCACACTGGGCACAGCATCTGCCTCCTTTTCATCTTAACATTTATTTGTCTCATGCTTTATATTTTCCAGTATAGCATAAACCCGCACTTGCGACAAGGGATAATAAGGTGTATAATTTGTAAAGGTGATGTATAAATGCTTCAGGAAGCAATAATAACTAAAATACGTGACGACGGACTTGCTGAGGTCGTCGTTGAGCGGCTCGGCATATGCGGCGGCGACTGCAGCGAATGCGGCGAGTGCAGGTACGAGCATCTTATGAAGTCCGTTGTGCAAAATCCCATCGGTGCCCGGCGAGGCCAGCATGTTATTATCGAAACACCTACAAAGGGCGTTGTAAAGGGTGCGCTGGTAATTTATATCCTTCCGCTCGTGATGCTCTTTCTGGGCTACTTCATAGCGAACGTTCTCTCGCTGGAAGAGACGGTGTGCATTATCGCCGCCTTTGCCGCAGCCGTACTCGGCGTGGTCATAGCCTTGATTATAAGCCGCGCACGTCACAGCTCAGACCCCACCCCGACAAGAATAGTGAATGTCATAGATGATTAAAAAACCGGCCTGAGGCCGGTTTTTTAATCATCCGTATATCCATGCATTCGGCAGATAACGGCACGTTATGGCGGGGTTTGAGCACTTTGTAACATACTCCCCGTCATACCACATAACGGCGCTCGTTCCTCCGTCCATATTCATGGCCTGGTATGCGTCATAGCCGAGGAGTATCTCCGTGCAGTCGGGCAGGCCGATGCCGAGAGAACGACCAACGAGCCGTCCCTCAATAATGAGCATCATAACGTCTCCATCCTTCGACTGAGCCACGACAGATCGCGGCTGGATCGAGCGAAAGCCCGTCTGTTCGTCAATGAGTGCTCTTCCGTCTATTATGAGAGCCGGCTGGAACTCGACCGCGTCTCTGACATCGGAGCTTATGCCGGTGTCCGCATCGACTATATACATTTTATCATCGGATCTGAACTCAACGCGCTTTCTGCCGTAGGTGACATGGCTGCCGTACTGCTTTCCCTCGCATATGGCAAGCCCGTCGACCGTTCCGCCGTTTCCGACACCCTCGGGATCATAGAAGCCACTGGCATTTATGCCGATGATGCCCTTGCATCTGGGGACAAAATCCTCAAGCAGCTCTCCGTAGCCTCCGATATGCGCGGCTGCACAGCAGCGCATCTTTGAGGCATCCTTAAGTATGGCGAGAATGCCTTGATAGCCCGAGCCCTTTATGCGAACGAGCAGCACGCCCTTTTTCGCGTTTACGGCAAGCACCTGATCGCCCTGCTTCGTTTTGATCGTTGTTCCGTCGTCGTCAAGCCCAGCCTCATTTATGTCGATGGACATGAGGTCATCCTTTTTATATTCGGGATGAGCCTTGAGATACGCCTCAAATGTATCCTTATCGATCTCGTCAAAAAGCTCGTAGAAGCTGTTGTCGTCTTTTCTCTCGATATTGTGCTTCCATTCGCTCTCGATGCCCTTTTGCCCCTCCGTTGCGCTGTTTACCCTGTTCATCACATCGGCGATCACATCGTCGGGGAAGAACATCTCGGCTAGCCAATGATGGCTCATGGTCTGCATTGCAGTTTCGATATACGCATCACGAAGATTTTTGATAAACGGAATGTTTGTGTACACGACAAAGGTGTATAGTCCCGCAAGGACCGCAACTATGCAGAAAAAGATGATAAATCCCTTTTTGCGCTTTGAGGCCTTCTTTTTCTGTTTTGCGCTGCGGACTCTGTCGTCCGCCGAGGACGGTACGGCGCGCTCACGCACAGGCTCGGGATGTACATATACAGTCTCTCTAGCCGTTTTTTTATCGACAGGCTTCGTCCTGCCCGGTGAGGCGCTCGTATGCCTTGTGGATTTTGAACTGAATACTTTTATGGAAGCTTCCTTCTTTCTGTTTGTGCTGACACTTTGACGTTGACTGTGCGGGAAAAGTTCCTTATTTAAAAGCCCTCAAACAGATTTATCTGCGAGCTCTCCGGCATTTCGCCGAACGCACCCATTCGGCGCAGGATCTCAAGGTGGGTCGTACTTACCTTGGGACATGCGGCGCTGACCTCCTCGACGGATATGTAGGTCTGTCCGTTTTTCGTGCAGTTCTCAAGGTCTATCGCCGCCGTCTCGCCAAGCCCGGCTATCGCCACAAAGGGCGGGCGCAGCTTGCCGTCGTCGGTTATCATGAACTTCGTAGCACTCGACTTGTAGAGATCAATGGGCGCAAAATCAAAGCCTCGCATGTAAAACTCATATACCGATTCAAGAGTTGTGAGTATGCTGTCCTCGTTGGCTGTAGCATCCTCCTTCTGCCGAAGATCATATATTCTGCGGCGTATTTCGTCAACCCCGGCAGTCATCATTTCGGCGTCAAAGCTGTTTTTCTGACTGCGGCGGTAGAAATACGCGCTGTAGAACGCCAGGGGCTCGTGCACCTTGAACCACGCTATGCGGAACGCCATCATGACATACGCAACGGCGTGTGCCTTAGGAAAGAGATACGCAATTTTGCGGCAGGACTCGATATACCAGTCGGGCACGTCGAGCGTGCGCATCTGAGCTTCGGCGTCTCCGGGGAACTCTCCGCTTTTTTTGACCTTGCCCTTTCGCACCGCCTCCATGGTCTTGAACGCGAGCGAGGGCTCCATGCCCTTTTGTATTAGGTAGAGCATTATATCGTCTCGGCAGCCGACAGTCTCATTTACCGTTGCAATACCGTTGACGATGAGATCACGAATATTACCGGCCCAAACGTCGGTGCCGTGAGAGAAGCCGGACAGACGCACGAGCGTGTCAAACTGCGTGGGCTGTGTATCGACAAGCATCTGGCGCGTGAAGCCCGTGCCGAACTCAGGTATGCCGATGCTGCCGGTCTTTCCGATGATATCGTCATCCTCCGGAAGTCCCAGAACCGCCGGAGTTGTAAATATCTTCATTGTATCGGGGTCTGACAGAAGTATCTCACGCGCATTGACGCCCGTAGCATCCTCGAGCATGCGGATCATGGTCGGGTCATCGTGCCCCAGCTCATCAAGCTTCAGGAGATTTGACTCCATGCAGTGATATTCAAAATGCGTCGTGACTATGCCGCTCCTGGGATCATCCGCCGGGTGCTGAACGGGGCAGAAATCCGTAACGTCCATGTCCTGCGGTATGACGACAAGGCCGCCTGGGTGCTGACCTGTCGTACGCTTAACTCCGACGAGTCCCTTCGCAAGGCGGTTTTCCTCGACCTTAGTAACCTTTATGCCGCGTTCCTCAAGGTATTTTTTAACATAGCCATAAGCGGTCTTCTCGGCAAGAGTTCCAATAGTTCCGGCGCGGAAAACATGATCCGAGCCGAAGAGCTCTTCCGTGTATTTATGCGCCTGAGCCTGGTACTCGCCGGAGAAATTGAGGTCTATATCGGGCGTTTTTTCATTGCCCGGGAAACCGAGAAAGGTCTCAAACGGGATATCAAAGCCGTCCTGCCGCATGAGAGTTCCGCACTCGGGGCAGTTTTTAGGCGGCATGTCCGCGCCGCAGCCGTATGAGCCGTCGGTTATAAACTCAGAGTGCTTGCACTTGGGGCAGACATAGTGCGGCGGCAGTGAGTTTACCTCGGTGATTCCGGACATGTATGCGACGATAGATGAGCCGACTGAGCCTCGGGAGCCGACAAGGTATCCGTGCTCAAGCGAGTTCTGTACAAGCTTTTGCGCCGACATGTAAATAACGTCGTAGTTGTGATTAAGTATAGTAGTAAGCTCCGTGTCGACGCGGGACTTTACGATCTCGGGCGGGTTTTCGCCGTAGATATCCGTCATCTTGCCGTAGACAAGATCGCGCAGATCGCGAGCCGAGTTTTCGATCTTCGGCGGGTACAGATCCTTGGGCAGAAGCTCAATATCGTCGACCATATCCGCGATCGAACGGGGATTTTTGATGACGACCTCGCGCGCTACATCATCGCCGAGATAGTCAAATTCCTTGAGCATCTCGTCGGTCGTGCGGAAGAATATAGGGCAGCCGCGATCGGCATCGGAGAATTTCTTCGCCGCCTGGAGTATCTTGCGGTACTGCTCGTCCTCGGCATCGAGAAAATGCACATCACTTGCGGCGATAACGGGCTTACCCAGCTGTCGGCCGATCTCAAGTATGCGGCGGTTATAGTCCTGCAGGACGCTAATGTCGCTGACAACACCGTTATCAACAAGAAAGCCGTTGTTGCCGAGAGGCTGAATTTCAAGGTAATCATAGAAAGATGCTATGCGCCTAAGCTCGGAATCGCTCGCGCCGTGCATGACGGCGCCGTACAGCTCGCCCATTCCGCAGGCAGAGCCTATAAGCAATCCCTCGCGGTGCTTGATGAGCAGACTTTTGGGCATGGTCGGAGTCTTATAGAAATACTTGAGATACGACTGTGATACAAGCTCGTACAGATTTTTTAGTCCGGCCTTATTCTTTACCAGCAGTATCATATGCCTCGACTTCGTGTGATCGGCGGGCTTTATGCGCGCATAGACCTCCTGAATGTCGTTTACGGTCCTTGCTCCCTGCTGAGCGAGCATGGGCAGAAATCTTCCCATTATACGTGCGACAACGAGCGCGTCATCTGAGGCTCTGTGGTGGTTAAACTCCGGCAGGCTCAGGCGGTTGGATACAATATCGAGCTTATGTCGCTTTAAGTCAGGCAAAAGAGCATGAGACAGCGCAAGAGTATCAAGGTATACAGGTTCAAACTCAATGCCGCTGCGGGCTGCCGCAGCTGACATGAAGCCCGTATCAAAATCTGCGTTATGAGCGACGATAGGTCTGTCTCCCGCAAATTTCAGAAAGCTTTTCATGGCCTCTGCCTCACTCGGTGCGCCCTTGACGTCGCGGTCTGTTATACCGGTGAGCTGAGTTATCTCGGCCGGAATGTGCATTCCGGGATCGACGAAGGTGTTGAACGTTTCTTTTATCTCGCCTCCGGCGTAGATGACTGCTCCTATCTCTGTCATGCGATCCGAGCCCGCGTTAAGACCCGTGGTCTCAATGTCGAAGGCGACCATCTCGTCGTTCATATCTCTGTCGCTGCTGCCATGCACGGCGAGACTGCCGTCCATATCGTTTACAAAATAGCACTCACAGCCGTAGATTATCTTAACGCCGTGCTTCCTTCCGGCCTTCCACATATCAGGAAATGCCTGAAGAACTCCGTGGTCGGTCACGGCTATGGCCGGGTGTCCCCAGTACGCTGCGCGCTTAACTATGGCAGCGGGATCTGTTAGTGCGTCCAGTGCCGAAAAGCGAGTATGCACATGCAGCTCGACGCGCTTTTCCTCGGCGTTATCGGGGCGTATGTATTTCTTGCCTGCAACGATGTCCTTGGGCTCAAGGACTATATCCTCGTCATAGCGGCTGTAGGTCACAAAGCCGTTTATTATGAGGTGGTCGCCGACGTTTATCTTATTTATTACGGACTGATCGTCCTCGGCCCGCAGGAATTTTATTACCCTTATTGAGCCCGTGAGGTCTGTTATATCAAAGCTCAGCATTGCGCCGTCGCGCTTTTTGAGCTTACGGCTTGTGACCTCGAACACATCGCCTTCAATAGCCACGCGGCCCGAGTCCTGATTGAGCTCGCCCATCGGGGTCGGTGCTTTTTTTACGCTGTGTCCCATGAGCACCTTGCCGTTTCCACCGGAGGGAGCTGACGGCTGCGCTGCCGCGGCCGGTGCGCCGGCAGGCTTTTTTTCGGGACTGTCGGCAATTATGCTGACTCTCAACCCGTAATCGGCTCGAAGAGCCGTACAGATCGAGTCAAGCTCGGCAGGTGCCGGAGTGCGTGCAAAATGAGCGCGAATGCTCATCGTTCCGGCTTCGAGGCTTATCTCTACATCGGTCACATATGCTTTTTCAAGGCCGCCGCAGTTGGATATGTGGCTCGCGGCGCCCGGGAATATCTCAAGAAATGAAGTATGTTCGCTCAATTTAACTGTCCTTTTCTATAAGGTCTATGAGTGCGTCGCACAGGCGGTCGTACGGGTATGTTCCCAAAACCTCGCCGTGCTTGAACAGCAGGCCGCAGTCCTTGCCTCCGGCTATGCCGTAATCGGCTTCTCTCGCCTCTCCGGGGCCGTTTACAACGCAGCCCATGACGGCTACGGTAATGTTCTTATTGATTCCCGAAATGCGTTTTTCTACATCTTTTGCGAGTGATATGAGGTCGATATTCGTTCTGCCGCAGGTCGGGCAGGATACCAGGCGGATGCCCTGCCGCAGTCCGGCGGCCTTAAGAATGGCAATTGCTGCCTTGACCTCCTCCACCGGGTCTGCCGTGAGCGATACGCGCACCGTGTCGCCGATGCCCTCGCTCAGAAGCGTGCCTATCCCGACGGCCGACTGAATGGTTCCGTTCCACGCCGTTCCCGTTTCGGTAACGCCGACATGCAGCGGATATTTAAGCTCGCTTGATGCAAGGCGATACGCCGCTATCGTCAGCGGAACGGATGATGATTTCATCGATATGCAGATATCATCGAAGTCATATTTATTCAGAAGCTCTATGTGCCGCTTTGCACTCTCCAGCATTGCCTCCGGGCACGGATGCCCGTATTTTTCAAGCAAAGGCTTTTCGAGACTCCCTCCGTTAATACCGATGCGTATGGGTATGCTTCTCTCGCGGCACGCGTCCGCTACTCTGCGGACATTTTCTTCGCTGCCGATATTTCCGGGATTTATACGTATCTTATCTATCCCGCGCTCCGCTGCCGCCAGCGCAAGGCGGTAGTCAAAGTGGATATCCGCTACCAGCGGCAGGACCGTCTGCCGCTTTATCTCCGGTATTGCCTCTGCTGCCGCCATATCGGGTATTGCAAGGCGCACGATCTCGCATCCGGCGGCGCTCAGACGATTTATCTGCTCGACCGTTGCCGTGACATCGTGCGTCTTTGTATTGCACATCGACTGAACGGAGACGGGTGCAAGAGCGCCTATCTCCACCGCGCCGACAGTGATTTTCTTTGTTGTCTTTCTCTCGAACATTATGCTCACCCCGTTATGAGTCTGGCTATGTCGTTATACATTATAAATCCCATCAGGAGCAGGAGAAGTACCATGCCACCGGCGTGGATATATCCCTCATACTTCGGATCGAGTCTTTTCTTCGTTATTGCTTCGAAAATGACCGTTACTATCATGAAAAACACTCTGCCGCCGTCAAGCGCCGGTATCGGCAGCATGTTCATTATCGCAAGGTTAATGGCAATGAAGGCCGAAAAATACAGCATGCTGTACATAGCATCGGCCGTGCTGGCGGCAGAGCTGCCCGCCTCGTTCATCATATCGACTATACCGACGGGTCCTGCCATATCGTCAACACCGACAGCGCCGTGGATAAGGTCGCCGAGGCCGAGCCATACTAGACGCGAAAATTCCTTGGCCGTGTTCCATACATACTCGAGCTTTACTCCGAGCGTCGCCCTTTCAATGCCCCAAACGAAGCCGTATTTAAGTCCCTGCTCGCTTTCGATGGTAGGAACGAGCTTCATGTCGTCAAATTCAATCTTCTTCCCGTCGCGCAGCATAACGATATCGTAAACGCCGTTTCCGCGCTCTAAGAACATGGAAACATCGCTTATAAGGTATATTCTGTGACCGTCGATGCTGTAAAACTCATCACCGGCCTGAAATGTCTCGGGCGTGTTATATTGGCATCCGTCAAGGAAATCCGTGATTATAGGGGCTCTGAACGCCTCCGCGCCGCCATACATGATGACAATCAGGATAACTCCGAGCAGGAAGTTCATGAACGAGCCCGCGCACAGGATAAGAAAGCGCTTCCAAAAGCCTTGATTGGGAAAAGCACGCGGATCCTGTGACTCCTCGTCCTCGCCCATGGCGCAGAAGCCGCCTATGGGGAGAATTCGAAGCGAATACTGCGTTTCTCCCTTCTGCTTTTTGAATATTACCGGTCCCATGCCTATCGAAAACTCATCCACGCGCACGCCGCAGGCCTTGGCCGTTGCGAAGTGGCCGAATTCGTGGATGGCGATAAGCACGCCGAACATTATTATTGCGATAACGATATACATTAAGAAAAATGCTCCCTGACAAATACTCTTGCCTGCTCGTCGGCGGCAAGCACGGCCTCAAGGTCGGGCTTATTAACTATTTCTATGCTCTCTACAGCCTGCAAAGCACAATCATAGATCCGGTTATAACCGAGGCGGTGATTCAAAAACATTGCGACTGCGACCTCGTTTGCCGCGCTCATGATGCACGGAGCCGTTCCGCCGCGGCGCGCACAGTCCATGGCGAGCTTAAGGCACGGCGTTTTTTCATAGTCGGGCGCTTCAAAGCTCATGTCCTTCATGGCGTAAAAGTCAAGATGCTCAAACGGCGATGCCTTTCGTTCGGGATAGGTCATCGCAAGCTGAATAGGCAGGCCCATATCGGGAACGCCGAGCTGTGCTATGACCGTTCCGTCAACGAGCTCGACCATGGAATGGACTATGCTCTGCGGATGCACGACGACCTGTATATCATCGGGCGTCACGCTGAAAAGGTGCATGGCCTCGATAAACTCAAGGCCCTTATTCATCATCGTCGCAGAATCGACCGATATCTTCGCGCCCATGCTCCAGTTCGGATGCTTTACCGCCTGCTCGGGCGTTACGCTTTCAAGCTCTGCACGGCTTTTGCCCCTGAACGGGCCGCCGCTGCCTGTAAGGAGAATTCTTTTAAGCTCTCCGGGCTGCCTGCCCATCAGACACTGAAAGATCGCCGAATGCTCCGAATCTACGGGAACTATCTCCGCTCCGGAGGCCTTTGCCGCCGGCATGACGATCTCGCCTGCGCAAACGAGTGTTTCCTTATTTGCAAGCGCTATGCGCTTTTTTTCGCTTATCGCGGCAAGCGTCGGGCGCAGTCCGACAGAGCCGGAAACCGCAGTCACGACGCAGTCGGCCTCCGGAAGCGTCGCGGCTTCAATTAGCCCCTGCATTCCGCTGCCGACGCAGATATCGGTATCGGCAAGGCGGATTTTCAGGTCATTTGCCGCGTTTTCGTCAAACATTGCAACAAATTTGGGCTTCAGCTCTCTCGCCTGCCGTTCGACGAGGTCTGTTTTTTTGTTTGCCGTCAGCGCAACTACGGGAACACCGAGATGCTTTGCCGCGGCAATGCTCTGACGGCCTATGGAGCCGGTCGAGCCGAGAATGGATACGGCTTTTATCATGGTTTTACACCTCCGAAGCGGCGGTCGCGGCGGTTAAACGCTTCTATCGCCTTGTCAAGCTCCTGCGGAGTGAAGTCCGGCCAGAGCGTGTCGGTATAATAAAACTCGGAATACGCGCACTGCCACAAAAGGAAGTTTGACAGGCGGTACTCTCCGCCGGGGCGGATGAGAAGCTCGGGATCGGGTATGCCGGCGGAGTACATGTAATTTGAAAACATGTCCTCCGTAAGGCCGCCGGTTACTCTGCCTGCCGCGTAATCCTCGGCATAGGCCTGAGCTGCGCGTACTATCTCAGCCCTGCCGCCGTAGTTTATGCAGATATTGGCCTGGAAGCCCTCGATGGTCTGTGATATCTCGTCGGTCTCGGCAATAAGCTCCCGAAGCTGCGGCGAAAGGCGCGAAACATCGCCGAACACCTTCATGCGGATGTTCTTCTTTCGCATATCGCGTATCGCCTCGTGCAGGTACTTGTCCAGCAGCTTCATTATGCCGCCGACCTCCTCCTCCGGGCGCTTCCAGTTTTCTGTTGAAAACGCGTACACGGTCAGGTACTCAACGCCGATCTCTTTGCAATAGGTAGCGATATTTCTGAACGTCTCCGAGCCGGCAAGATGCCCCGCGTTGCGCGGCATGAGGCGCTTCTTTGCCCAGCGGCCGTTGCCGTCGAGTATGATGGCAATATGGCGGGGAAGGCATCTTGCCTGCTCCCCCGCCGCACTGATGTTTTTATTCTCGCCCATAATCAGATCTCAAAAAGTTCCTTTTCCTTTGCCTCGGCGATAGACTCAACCTCCTTGATATAATCGTCGGTCAGCTTCTGGATATCCTTTTCAATGTCCTTGTAGTCGTCCTCGGTGATCTCGGACGCCTTCTGCTGCTTTTTGAACTTATCTATAGCGTCGCGGCGGATATTTCTGACCGCGACCTTGGACTCCTCGCCGTATTTCTTTACCTGCTTTGCAAGCTCCTTACGGCGCTCCTCGGTAAGCTGCGGAAACACAAGTCTTATAACTCTGCCGTCGTTCTGGGGATTTATGCCGAGATCGGAGGCGAGGATCGCCTTCTCGATGCCCTTGAGGACGGAGCCGTCCCACGGCTGGATCATAAGAGAGCGCGGATCGGGAACGGAGATGGATGCGACCTGCTGGATGGGGGTGGGCACGCCATAGTAATCGACAGTGATCTGATCGAGAACCGCCGCGTTTGCCCGGCCTGCGCGCACGGATGCCAGCTGAGTCCTCAGCACCTCCGCGGTCTTTTTCATTTTGCTTTCGATTTCGGGATAATTGGACATGGTATTACCTCCTGAACATTTATATGCGTTATATTAATTTCACTTACCGACTGTTGTTCCGAGCTTTTCACCCCGAAGCACGCGGACGATGTTCTCGGGTTCGGCAAGGGCAAAAACGATGACGGGAATGTCGTTATCCATCGCAAGGCTCGTCGCCGTGCTGTCCATTACGGCGAGATGCTGTGCGAGAACCTCGTCGTAGCTTATGCTGTCGTACTTTACGGCGGCAGGATCGAGCCTGGGGTCGGCCGAGTATACGCCGTCTATATTCTTTGCAAGCAGGATAGCGTCCGCGCCGATCTCCGCGGCGCGAAGCACCGCCGCCGTATCGGTAGAGAAAAACGGACAGCCTGTGCCGCAGCCGAACATGACTACCTTGCCGGACTTGAGGTATTCGACGGCCTTATCCGTACTGTATCTTTCGCCGACGCCCTGAATATCCATCGCCGTGAGCACCTTAGCATCTCCGCCGCGCCGGCGCAGAACATCAGCAAAGGCAAGGCAGTTCATCGCCGTTGCGAGCATGCCCATACGGTCGGCCGAGACACGCTCGACGTGACCCGCACCGTCCTTTACTCCGCGCCAGAAGTTTCCGCCGCCGACAACTATGCCGACCTCGGCACCCATGGCGGTGCACTTATTGACAGTATCGCAGACCCTTGAAATGAAGTCAAAATCAAAGCCGGTTTTTTTATCTCCGGCAAGAGCCTCGCCGCTTATTTTGATAAGTATTCTCTTATAAACAGGGTCAGACATATTCGATCTCCTTTATTAAATATCAAGTATACCCAGTATTACTATGCCGGCAACCACGAGCAGTATGGAGGCGTAGTGCTTAAGTGAGAGCTTTTCCTTGAGGAAAATGCGGCTCCACACGACGGAGGCCACGCAGTATGCCGATATCATGGGGGCGGCAAGCGCGGCGTGCGCCGTATCGGCAAGGGCGTAGATATACGCAAACTGACCGGCAGTCTCGAAGATGGCGCCGGTGTACTTGGGGACCTCGCGCTTGGGAATGAGCTTCTGCTTCCTTACGCCGAGGACGTATATTGCACTTATGATGCCGACTGTGAGGAACGTCAGCTCATACGCGACATTCGCCGAATCCTCATTGAGCGTTTCGAGCACTCTGCTGTCGGCGAAGCTGCCCAGCGCATCGATAAGGCAGTAGATTATCGGCAGCGCTATCGCTATCCAGCTTCTCGCGTAATGGTGATTGCTCGCATCCTGACGGGCACGGCGCAGCTCCTCATCCTCGTTTGCCTCGGTAAAGCCGAGGGCGATAATGCCGATGCACACGAGCGCAACGGCAGCGAGCGCCATGGGTGGAAGTCCGTTTATGCCCTGCGTTGCGAATATGAGCACAGCGACTATCGCGCCGGAGGAGTTGCATATGGGCGATGATATCGAAAGCTCGATATACCGCAGTCCTACATAGCCTATCGTCATCGAGACGATATACAGCATTGAAACGGGCAGGTATTTTAAAATTACCTCTCCGTTTATCGTAACGCCGCCGACGAATATCTCATAGGCCGCATGAATACCCATTACAAAGCCGACCGCCATGACCATCTTCAGATGGCTGTATTTATCGTCGGCATCCTGACAGCCGATCTTCGAAAACAGATCGGAACCGCTCCAACACAAAAGCGCAACAAGCGCAAACCAGAACCACATAGCTTATCCTTCATTAAATAGTAGTACCGTGAACAGCACTCCACGATCAAACTAATGCATTTTATCATACTTCAGCCCATTTGACAATTAACAAATGACAAATTATGCGCCGTGAGGCGATTATAATTTCATCATGGACATCATTTACATAGACCGGCTGTTTTTTCTGAACCTTGCGCTGGATTATCTTATTGTCTTATGCTCGGCGCGCCTGTGCGGAATAAAGCTCAGGCGATTGAGATACGCTCTGGCGGCCGTGTTCGGCGCTTTGTACGCTGTGCTGAGCATTTTTCCGGAGCTCGGCTTTCTTACGCTTGCACCGGTAAAGCTCATGTGCGGTGCGCTGATGGCGCTGATCGCCTTCGGCGGCGAGGAAAAGCTTTTCCGCTGCTGCCTTGTGTTTTTCGCCGTATCGGCGCTGTTCGGCGGCGCAGTATGGGCAATATCGCTGCAAAACGGAGGAAGCCTCGGCAGCGGGGCTTACATACCGGTATCATTTCCGGTGCTGGTCATATCGTTTGCGCTTATATACGCCGTGTTGAGCGTAGTTTTCCGGCGAAGCGTTAAAAGCGCAGATATAAGCGTTTCGGATGTAGAGGTATCTCTCATGGACAGACACGTTTCTCTGCGCTGCCTGCATGACAGCGGAAACACGCTTTTCGATCCCGTAAGCGGTGATGCGGTGCTCATTACCTCGGCTTCGAGGCTCAACGCGCTGTTTCCCGGCCTCGAGGCAGAGCTTTTAAATTCAGACTGCACAAAAATACTGACCGAGCCATCTCTTGCAGGGAAAATGCGGCTTATACCGTACAGTGCAGTCGGGACGGACTCGGGAATGCTCGCAGCGTTCAGACCTGACAGTATCACCGTAGACGGAAGGCCGTGCGACGATATAGTCGTTGCCATATCCCCAACCGCCGTCGGCGGTGATGGTTTTGATTCATTAATCTGAAAGGAGCGGCTTATGGATCTTATAAGCATTATAAAAGGCTGGCTTGAGCGCCGCCTTCTGCCCGAAAAGAGTCTGTTCTATATCGGCGGCAGCGATATTCTGCCTGCTCCGCTTGACAAGGCAGAGGAAGAAAAAGCCATAATCGCTATGGAAAACGGAGATGAGAGCGCGAAAAAACTTCTTACGGAACATAATCTGCGCCTTGTCGTCTATATCTCCAGGCGGTTTGAGAACACCGGCGTTAACCTTGAGGATCTCATATCAATCGGAACCATCGGGCTCATAAAGTCGATAAATACCTTCCGCAGCGATAAGAACATAAAGCTTGCCACCTACGCTTCAAGGTGCATTGAAAACGAAATCTTAATGCACCTGCGTAAGATCAGTAATCAGCGCAGCGAGGTGAGCTTTGATGAGCCGTTAAACACAGACTGGGACGGCAACGAGCTGCTGCTGTCAGATGTTCTGGGCACGGATGACGACGAGGTCTGCCGCCCGCTTGAGGACGACGCCGATCGCCAAATGCTTCTAAACGCCGTTAATTCTCTCGGCACCAGGGAGAAGAATATAATAACCCTGCGCTTCGGACTCGGCGGCGGAAGTGAATATACTCAAAAGGAGGTTGCGGATATGATGGGGATATCCCAAAGCTACATAAGCCGTCTGGAAAAACGGATAATACACCGGCTAAGGCGTGAGATTATACGGCAGCTCCAGTAGTTGGCACGCTTTTCTTTAATAACTAAAAAATATTTTTCTATACTCATCGCAATTTGTTGACAAATTGTAACCAACAGTGTAAATTAAAATTGTGAAACAAGCTATACCCTTAGCTTTATTAAAACGTATTTCTTAGAAGGAGAAACAAAATGAAAAAGTCAACAAAACTTATCAGCCTGCTTCTTGCGGTGATGATGATTGCTGCACTTCTGCCCACTGCGGCTCTCGCTGACAACGCAGAGCCTGCGTCTGTCGGTGGCACCAGCGGCGGTGTTTACGTCGGCAGCGTAAACGGTATCCCGATACCGACTTACGTGCTTTACTGCTCTCTGATGAGCAAGCTGCCCGCAAGCGGCGCAGTTGTTACCCTTACCAACAATCTCACCGGCGAGACAACCACCCACACAGCAAACATGCTCGGTCTTGCCTTTATTCCCAAAAGTCTCATAGGCGTATATACCGTTGCCGCTACCTGCGACGGCCCCATCTCCGGCATCAAGTACAGCTCCATCCCCGGCGCGACTCCCATGACGCTCAATGCCAAGGTCGATTTCGATAAGATCGTGCTCTTCCCCGTGCTCAACATCGGCCTTAACTACACCGATCACTTTGCATATATGATCGGCTTCCCCAACGGTAACGTCGGCCCCAACGCAAAGATTACACGCGCCGAGGTCGCGGCTATTCTCTACCGTCTCATGACTCCCAAGACCCGTGCAAATTATGCGAGCACCACCAGCCCCTTTAAGGATGTAAGTGCAAGCGCATGGTACAACACCGAGGTCTGCACCCTTTATAAGGCGGGCCTGATCAAGGGCTTCCCCGACGGCAACTTCCATCCCAACGCAAATGTCACCCGTGCCGAGTTCTCCGCAATGATCGCTCGCCTGTTCTCCGTCTCTTATGTCGGCAACAACAAGTTTGAGGATACCAACGGCCACTGGGCTCAGAGTTACATTAATATCCTTGCAAAGCTCGGTATACTCAAGGGCGACGCAAACGGAAACGCAAACCCCAACGATCCTCTTACCCGCGCTCAGGCTGCCGCAATGTGCAACCGCCTCGTCGGACGCAATTCCACCGGCAGCAGCATGAGCAGCTGCAGCGGCACCGTCAAGGGCTGGCCCGACAATGCCAACTCCGCATGGTACTATGCAGACATTCTCGAGGCTACCAACTCCCATAACTACACCTGGGCCGTTGATGTTAAGAACGCTCTGGGCGGTGATTTTGTTATCACCGAGAAGTGGACCAGCATCCGCACCGATGCTCCCGACTGGGCCAAATAAGTTAAACTAAAGTATAAAAAATCCCGTCCGATGGACGGGATTTTTTATTCCGTATTCAGTAATTTTCAATTTTCAAGCTCCTTGTACATAGCGGGAGCTTCTTCCTTTTTTGCTGTCTCGCTCACCGACAGCACCTCGACCCTGAGCCTTCGCTGTCCAAAAGCGACCTCGATCACGTCGCCGATCTTCACCTGATAGCTTGCTTTGACCTGCCGCCCGTTTACGCTCACGCGCTCGGCGTCGCAGGCATCGTTGGCAACGCTTCTGCGCTTTATGAGCCTTGACACTTTAAGATACTTATCCAGTCTCATATCTCATTCTCCGTTGAGCAAAATTCCCACAACACTTTCGTATCGTGGGAATTACATGACCATTCAGATAAATTACTCTGCAACCGCGTCCTTAAGCGCCTTGCCTGCCTTGAAGAAAGGAACCTTGCTTGCGGGGATCTCGATCTCCTCGCGGGTCTTGGGGTTGCGGCCGACACGAACGCCGCGCTCCTTAACATCAAAAACGCCGAAGCCTACCATCTGAACCTTCTCGCCGGATACCAGAGTCTCAACGATGGTATCAAATGCGGCGTTGACAGCCTTCTCGGAGTCTTTTTTGGAAAGACCGGCCTTTTCTGCGACGGCTGCTATAAGCTCTGCCTTATTCATGTGTAATCCTCCTAATTAATGCGGCTAAAATGCCTTTTCTATATAGCCCGGTGCGCCGATTGCGCCGTGCCGGGTTATTCACATTGAACATACGCCCTGAGGCGCGAGTTAAAACTTATCATAAAACACTGCAAATATCAAGTGTTTTTTCGAAAAAAGCCAAAATTTTCACCTGTTTTTTTGTTCAGCTCATATGCAGCAGCTTCGCTATCTTTTCTCCCTTTGGAATGAGTCTCATATCCTCGGTGGTTATGACACGCAGCTTGATAACGGCAACGGCATAAACTATAACGGCAGCGCCGATGGCAACACACATTACCAGTGCCATTATAATTCTGCTGCCCGCCGGAGCAAGCATCATACCGCCGTAATACACAGCCAGCGCTATAACGCCCATTATAAGGCTGGGCACGGCGGGGCGGATGAAGATATTCTTAACGGACAGGCCGTTTTCAAAGCTGCGGTTTATAAATATGAGGTTGAGCACGCACATAGTAACATAGCAGCAGATCGTGCCGATGGCGGCGCCGTATATATTTACAGTGGGAATAGCGACGATAAACCAGTTGATCGTTATCTTGACAAGGCCGCCGGCGACGATCGAATAGAGCGTGAGCCTTTCCTTTCCTGTTGCCTGAAGAACGGCGGTGCTCATCAGTGAAAAGCACACGAATACGGACGCAATACCCAAAAGGCACAGCAACAGCGGGCCGGAGGAGTGTGCATTGGGGTAGACAACGTTCATGATAGGCTCGCTCAAAACGGCAAGCCCGATGCCCATCGGCAGCGCTATCGCCATTGATATGCGCAGCGAATCCTCCGATATTTTACCCGCCTCTCCCCTTGCGTTCATTACAAGCTTTGCGGAAATAGCCGGTACGATCGATATCGTCAGCGGAGTAATAAAAGCCGCGGGAAGGTTAAAGAGCGTCTGCGCCTTCCCGTAGACACCGTACAACGTCTTCGCGTGCGAATAAGTGTATCCTACGGCGTTTTGGAGACGCGTCATGCAAAGGCCCGCGTCGATGAGGTTTATAAGCGCAAGCGCGACAGAGCCGAGGGCTATTGGTATCCCTATGTTTAGCAGATTTTTGAATATTGTGCCCGCGCTTTCGGGAACGTCGGGCTCCGCCAGCGTATCAAAACGGTAATTGCGCATTTTGTATATAAGCATGTACAAAAGAGCAGTCAGCGAGCCGACGGTTACGCCGAATATCGCGCCGGAGACGGCAACGGGCTTATCGTAGCCCGCCTTCAACAAATATGCCGCAAGTGCGAGGCCTGCCGCGACCTTTGCCAGAACCTCAAGGATCTGACTTACGGTTGTCGGCTTCATATTGCCGTAGCCCTGAGTGAGGCCTCTGTAGGTCGAGGTAATGCAGCACAAGAGTACCGCAGGTGCAAGCGCCTGAATGCTCAATGCGGCATCCGGGCTGTGGATAAGCGTATCCGCGAGCCAATCCGGAAAGATGAACATAACGGTCGAGCACACGGCGCCGAGGACAAAGAATGTCCACCATGCGACCTGATATGTACGGCGTGCCTGCAGCTGCCGGCCGCAGGTCTGCGCCGCGCTTATCATGCGCGAGAGCGCCACCGGGAAGCCCGCCGTCGCCAGCGTAAGAAACAGGCTGTACACATAATACGCCTGCAAAAACAGACCGTAGCCGTCGTCGCCGAGCATATTTCCCAGCGGTATCTTATACAGAGCGCCGAGGATCTTCATTATAATAACACCGGCGGTCATGATGGCCGCGCCGTGCAGATAGTTTTGTTCTTTTGATTTTGCCACTAAAAGGCCTCCATTCGTACAACGGATCATTTTGGACTTTGAAACTATATACTAAGAGGACAAATAAATCAAGGGATTTGTGTAAAATCCCTTGGTTTTTAAATATTTTAGTATTTTTTCACATTTTACCTGGTTGAAATTTAAGCACCGCTACCTGAGCCTCGGTATCGTGATCTATGCTCATCGTATTCGTATCGTAAAAATGAACGATTGGCAGCGGCATATACTGATCGGTGAAGGCATTGACGCGCTCCATGCGGCGGCTGCCGCAGCCGTCGTGGGCGTAATGCATCGGAATGACTACGTTGGCGCAAAGCTCGTCTGCCAGTGGCTTTGTCTTATCGCTCGGCATCGCACGGAAGCCACCCGCATTTATCATAAGGACATCAGCGCCGAAGAGCTTATCCTTCTCACTGTCTGTCAGAAGGCTGCCAAGGTCGCCCATATGAACTATTTTAAAGCCGTCCCACTTAATAATATGTATCTTGTTTTTGCCGCGCAGACTGCCGTAGCTCGTATCGTGGAAGGCGTCGATGATCTCGACCTCGTACGGGCAGCATCTCACCGTGCCGGAGAGCTTCACTCCCTCGCGGTAATTGTGCCCTCGGTGCTCGTGGCTGCACAGCACAGCATCCGCCGAGGTGCTCATCGGCGGATAGTTGGCGTTTGTAAGGTCATAGGGGTCTATGACAAGGCTGTATCCGTTATGGCTTATCTTAAAGCAGGAATGTCCGAGCCAGCTTATCTGCATAGTTTATCTCCGTTTCATGTCTCGTAATCGTCGGCCAGAAGGTGCTCGCCTATTTTGTAGACATTTCCCGCTCCGACGGTGAGGATAAGATCGCCCGGCTGCGCTGTTTTGCGCAGATCCTGCTCTATCTCATCAAAGGTTTTGAAAAACTTTGCCCCCTCTATCTTCTCGGCAAGGTCTGCCGAGGAGATACCGAGAATATTCTTTTCACGGGCGGCAAATATCTCCGCCAGATAAACGATATCCGGACGGCGGAGCTGACGCACGAAGTCGTGAAACAGTGCCATCGTGCGCGTATAGGTATGCGGCTGGAATACAATGATGGTACGCTTGTAGCCCAGCGCCTCCACAGCGTCGAGCAGAGCCTTCAGCTCGCCCGGGTGGTGGGCGTAATCGTCATAAACGTCCGCGCCGTTGAATTTTCCCTTAAACTCAAATCTTCTGCCCGCTCCGGAAAAACCGGCAAGTCCGTATTTTATCGCGGTGGGCTTTATGCCGAGACATATGCAGGCCGCCGCAGCGGCGAGCGCGTTCTTGAGGTTGTGTACGCCCGGAACATGAATACTGACCGTATCGAAAAGCTTCCCCTTGTACATGATGTCAAACTTTGTCAGTGAACCTATGCGAATGACATTTTTTGCATAAACATCCGCTTTTGATGTGAGTCCGAAAGTCACGATGCTGCGATCAAGCCCCTTTACGGCATCCATGGTATTCTCGTCATCGTGATTGACGACAACATATCCGTCCTCCGGGACATGGCTTGCAAACTCACGGAAGCTTTTTTTGATATCCTCGATACCCGAGAAAAAATCAAGGTGATCCGCCTCTATATTGAGTATCACCGCAACCGTCGGGTAAAATGATAAAAACGAGTTATAGTACTCGCACGACTCCATGATTATCGTATCGCCAGCGCCGACCCTGTGCCCTGCCTTCAAAAGCGGCAGAGTACCGCCAATCATTACAGTAGGGTCCTTTTCGGCCGCCATGAGGATGTGTGTACACATCGATGTAGTGGTCGTTTTTCCGTGCGTTCCCGAAATACACAGAGCATTTTTGTACCCTTTCATAATAGCGCCCCAAGCCTGGGTGCGCTCGAACACGGGGACCCCCATCTCGCGAGCCCGCACTACCTCGGGATTTTCATCATGAGCCGCGGCTGTACGAACGACGAAATCAATATCGTTTGTTATATTCGCCGCGTCGTGACCTATGGATATCTTTATCCCCTTCTCACGAAGATGCGAGGTGCGCTCGCTTTCCGTGATATCCGAGCCGCTTATGATAAGTCCCGCATCGGAGAGCACCTCTGCCAGCGGCGACATCGAAACACCGCCTATACCGATGAGATGGCCTCTTTTTCCGCACATTAAATATTCACTGAAATCAGGCATAAATTCTCCAATCACGCTTTATGACAAGCAATTTTATAATTAACAATTTAATGTTGATGTTGCATTTAGCAAATGTTATTATAATACTGTGAAGTCAACTTGACAAGAATTAAAATCTTTGTACATATAGGAGCTTGATTATAATGCCCCAAATCACCCCTCCCAAATATGTTAGGCAAATATTATTTGGCCTGCAGGCTCGCGGGCATCTTGCCTACCTCGTGGGCGGCTGTGTGCGCGATGTTATTATGGACATACAGCCCCAGGACTGGGATATCTGCACGAGTGCTCTGCCCGAGGAGGTAATGGAGCTCTTCCCCGGCTCGCGTCCCACAGGCCTGCAGCACGGCACGGTCACAGTCATTATCGGCAGCAAAAGCGCCGAGGTAACTACCTTCCGAACGGAGGGAGACTATCGCGATCACCGTAGGCCGGATTCCGTAACCTTCGTTTCAGATCTCATAACAGACCTCAGCCGGCGTGATTTTACCATGAACGCAATAGCGCTCTCGGCCGACGGTATGCTGGCTGATCCCTTTGACGGGATCAGTGATATTAATAAGCGCTGCATCCGCTGTGTCGGCAATCCGAAGATCCGCTTTACGGAGGATGCTCTGCGCATGTTTCGTGCTCTGCGCTTTTCGGCTCGGCTCGGCTTTACCATTGAATACGATACGCTCAGCGCTATTGAGGAGTGCGCGCCTCTTGCCTCGGAGCTTGCTCCGGAGAGAGTGCGCGACGAGGTCGAAAAGATACTTCTCACAATGAGGCCCGAAACGATGAGTGCTGCCATAAGCTTCGGGCTTATGGGAAATTATATTAGCGGCACGGGCTGGAAGATGCCAAACTTTGCCGATATTGCAGGCATGCCGCGCAAGCCGCTTTCGCGCTGGGTCGCATTCAGTATCATGCTCCGCAAATACGGCTATATTCCCTCGGCAAGTGATTTTCTGACTCGGCTCAGACTGGACGGGCGCACTATACGCTGCTGCACCGACGCCGAGGTGCTCTTAAGTCACGAGCCGCCCACAGACAGTCTCGGCTGGAAGAAGATGCTCAACCGCTACGGAGTTGACACCGTGACCTGCGCCGTTCAGGCATATGCAGTCATAATGGGCATAGACTGCGAAAAGGAGCTCAGGGCGGTGCTTAAAAGCGGCGAGTGCTTTTCATTAAAGCATCTTGCCGTAACGGGCGACGATCTTCTCTCGCTCGGTCTCAAAGGCCCGGAGCTCGGCGAAATGCTCAAATTCCTGCTCGATTATGTCATGGAATATCCCGATAATAATAAACGTGAAATACTGCTCGAACTTGCAAAGTATTCGGAGGAAAGCTAATGAACACGGCAATGGAGGAGCTTAACACCAAATGCCTCAGCTGTGAGGCCTGCCCTCTCGGTAAAACGCGAGCAAAGCTCGTTTTCGGCGACGGAAATTCCGATACGAACGTCATGCTCATAGGAGAAGGCCCCGGCGAGCAGGAGGATCTTCAGGGCGTTCCGTTTGTCGGCCGTGCCGGTAAGCTGCTTGACGATATGCTGAAAATGATCGATCTTGACCGCAGCCGCGTATATATCGCAAACATAGTAAAATGCCGTCCGCCGCACAACCGCGATCCGCTTCCGGAGGAGCGCGAGGCCTGCTTGCCGTGGCTCAGACAGCAGATTGATATCGTTGACCCCAAGATTATAATATGCCTCGGGCGCATTGCCGCCACCTCGCTCATAAGCGAGGATTTCCGCATAACGCGGCAGCACGGACAGTGGTTTGACGCTGACGGCAGACGCTGCCTCGCGATATACCACCCCTCAGCCCTGCTGCGCGATGTAACAAAGCGTCCGGATACCTTCACCGATCTCAGGGAGATACGCAGTGAGATACGCAGACTCTGCCCGGAGGTGTATGAATGATATACGATATTCGGGAATACAAGCAGGACGATGTAAGCGCAATGAAATCGCTCTGGTGCGATGCTTTCGGCGATTTGCCGGAGCTTGTGGACAGTTTTTTTGAGCTGCTGCCCTCTATGGGCACGGGCTTTGTCGCAGAGCTTGACGGCGAGGTTTTCGGAGCGGCATATGTTTTGGACGCATTTTTGCATCTGCCCGACAGCTCGACAAAAAAGCTCGCTTATATCTACGCGGTTGCCGTCGACGGCAGCGTCCGCGGTCATGGTGTAGGCGCGGAGCTTACGCGTGCGTGCATGCGTAATGCGTGGGAATACTCGGCCGATATTTGCTGTACGCTTCCTGCAGAAGGCTCACTATACGACTGGTACGAAAGCCGCTGCGGGCTTGCCGCTGCGAGCTTCTGCTGCTATGAGACTGTTGCGGCCGGCGCTGAAGCAGTCGGCATAAAAAGACTCAGCGCCGATGAATACGGCTTTTTGCGTGAGGATATGCTCAAGGGTACGGCGCACGTCGGCTTTTATTACGGCTACCTGCGCTTCCAGGAGGAGATATTCACCTCCTCCTTCGGCGGATTTTTTGAGTATAAGGGCGCAATAGCCTGCGGTTATATTGAAAACGGGACGCTGTACGTCAAGGAATTCCTAGGCGATGAGCCTGAGTTTATCCCAGCGCTGTGCACCGCTCTCGGTGTGAAAAAAGCCGTCATCAGACGCGCTTCGAGCTTTGGTGAGCGCTATATAGCAGCGTATCGGAAAGCAGATTATCCGCCCGATACGGTGTGGAATTTAACATTGGACTGAAAAAAGACGCTAATCGGCGTCTTTTTTTCAGTCACAGACTGTCAAAAAACTATGCTGCTGAGGAAAGACAGCCGCGCAGCAGGGGAGCTCGAGGGGGCAAAGGCCCCGCTCGAAATCAGATTATAGCCATCAAAAATGTCTGATTTATCAGACTTTTTGACGAGCGTAGCGAGATTTTTCGTGAAGCGTAAGCTTCACAAAAAATGTGGCGTATTTGAAGCGTGCAAAAAAGTCACAGACTTTTTTGACACGCTGGGACTGAAAAAAGCAGCCAAAAGGCTGCTTTTTTCAGTCAGCGAAGAATTTATAGCTCGTTTTAGATGTGTACCTTTCGCCCTTTCGCAGGAGCGGCGAAGGGAAGCTCGGATGATTCGGACTGTCGGGATAATACTGCGTTTCAAGGCACAGCGCCGAATTTTTGCCGTACACCGCGCCTTGCTTGCCGAGACGAATACCCGTCGCGCCGCCCGCATAAAGCTGCAAAGCCGGCATATCGGTCGCAACGGTCATGGTTATGCCGCTTTCCGGGCTGTAAAGCCTCGCGCATGGCGTACCGCCAAGGACGAAGCAGTGGTCGTAAAAGCCGTTTTTCACCTCACGCATAGTGCGAAAATCAAAGTCCGTACCCTCGACCGGGCACACTTCACCTGTCGGGATAAGCCCGGCGTCGACCTGAAGATAGCTGTCTGCATTTATCATAAGCTTATGGCCGAGAATATCTCCCTTGCCGGAAAGATTGAAATAGCTGTGATTTGTGAGGCTTAAGTATGTGTCGGCGTCGGAGACGGCCTCATAACATATACTGAGCACATTATCGTCCGAAAACGCATAGGTTACACGGATGTTCACTTCTCCGGGGAAGCCGTCTCCGCCGTCGGGATCCGTTATGCCCAGCGTCAGGCTGTTATTTTCGGCCGAGATGAGCTCAAAGCGGCGTCTGCTGAGTCCTGCTCCGCCGTGCAGCGTGTTTTTCCCTTCGTTCGCCGTGAGCCTGTATTCCCTGCCGTCGAGTGTGAAGGATGCATTTGCTATGCGGTTGGCGTATCTGCCGACCAATGCGCCGAAATAGCCGTCCTGCCTTAAATACTCCGCCGGAGTGTCGTAGCCGAGGACGACATCCGTAAGCCCACCCTTCTTGTCGGGCACCGCGATGCTCTGCACAGCCGCTCCGAGGGTAATAATGCGCACATACGCACCCGACGCATTTTCGATGGTGAAAATATCGTATTCGCCAAAGGCGTTTTTCCTTATCGCCATGGGCTCGCCTCCTTTTTTGAGCCTATTATACGTCCGTTTTTTCCTGCGTTCAAGCCGTAAAGGCGGCATACGGGTGGAACCGAGCCGAAATATGCGCAATTTTTAGTTAAGATTTTATCACGTTTTCTTCAAAAGCATTGATTTTTCAGCATTATTTGCGTTATGGTCAAATTTCGTATGTTGACAATCATAAGCAATTGAATTAAAATTAAGGCTGTTGCAAATGGCTTGAACAAAATAATAAATAATTATATAGATAAGAGGTAATAAGATGTTTAAAGTCGTACAAAAAAGATTTCTGAACGATGCAAAGACCATTTGCCTGTTCGAGATCGAAGCTCCGCTGGTCGCTCGTCACGCCCAGGCAGGTCAGTTCGTCATCTTCCGTCTTGATGAGCAGGGAGAGCGCACTCCTGTTTCCGTCGCAGGCTACGACCGCGAAAAGGGCACCGTTACCGTTATGGTACAGGCTGCCGGCCGTACCACCAAGATGCTGCACACCGTGCAGGAGGGCGATTACATCTCCGACTTCGTCGGCCCCCTCGGCAAGGCTACCGAGATGGACGGCCTGAAGAAGGTCTGTGTTGTCGGCGGCGGCGTCGGCTGCGCTATCGCCTACCCCATTGCCAAGGAAATGCACGAAAAGGGTATTGACGTTACCTTCATAGCAGGCTTCAGAAGCGCCGATATCGTCATCCTGAAGGACGAGCTCAAGGCCGCCTCCGATAAGCTCATAATGTGCACCGACGACGGCACCTACGGCGAAAAGGGCTTCACCACCCAGTATCTCCAGCAGGAGATCGAGGCCAACATAAAAGAGGGCAAGCCTCAGTTTGACCGCGTTATCGCCATCGGCCCGGACATCATGATGAAGTTCCTGGCAGAGGTCACCCGCCCCTACGGCATCAAGACCATCATCTCCCTCGACCCGATCA
>URAL01000022.1 GCA_900545805.1 uncultured Eubacteriales bacterium
TAAGCCGGGTTCTGTCTTAAACGACCATCTATCTAATCCTGCCGTTGCCGGCAGGCTCAAGCCGCCTCCCGAGGACGATCGGGCAAATCATATGTCCTCCCACGGCGTTGCTCCGGATAGAGTTTACAGCGTCAACATGTCTCCATGCGACGAGTGAGCTCTTACCTCACTTTTCCACCCTTACCGATCTCTCGGCGGTATATTTCTGTTGCACTTGTCCGAGGGTTGCCCCTGGCGGGCGTTACCCGCTATCCTTGCCCTATGGAGCCCGGACTTTCCTCATGTACTTCCTTTCGGAATGCACCCGCGGTCGTTCGGCTCACTCGGTTAAATATTTTAACCACTTCAAGGCCGCAAGTCAATATAATTTTCTTGTCATTGTGCGATCAAAGCCGTATAATATTAAACTAACGAGAGTTAATTGGAGGCAAAATGTATGACCTTAAATGAATATATAAACAGTATAAAGCACAAACGCATAGGCGTTATCGGCATCGGAGTGAGCAACACGCCGCTTATAAAAAAGCTGCTTGAATCCGGCTGCGACGTGACGGCCTGCGATAAGCGGACCGCGCAGCAGCTCGGCGATGAGTTCTACGCTCTTTCGCGGCTCGGCGCAAAGTTCTGCCTCGGCGAGGACTATCTTGAGAAGCTTGACTTTGATCTCATTTTCCGCACGCCGGGTCTTATGCCGTTTGACGAGCATCTTCAGGCCGCGGTAAGCCGGGGAGCGGAGCTCACCTCGGAGATGGAGCTTTTTATGAAGCTCTGCCCTTGCAGAATATTTGCCGTGACCGGCAGCGACGGCAAGACAACAACAACGACCATAATATCAGAGCTTTTGAAAGCTCTGGGGCATACCGTCCATCTCGGCGGAAATATCGGCAGGCCGCTGTTGTGTGATGTTGACGATATGGGAAAAGACGATGCTGCGGTGCTCGAGCTCAGCTCATTCCAGCTGCACAGCATGGTCTGCAAACCTAATGTCGCCGTGATAACGAACGTATCGCCGAACCATCTTGATAAGCATAAGGATTATCAGGATTATATCGATGCCAAAAGCTCGATATTTTCTTATCAGGACGAACACGACAGACTTGTTCTTAACCACGAGAACGAATTTACACCATACTACGCCGAAAAAGCAAAGTCCGACATAGCGTATTTCAGCCGCACTGTTAAGCCCGAGAACGGCGTTTACTGCGCAGGCGGCATGATCTATCGCGTGCACGGCGGCAAGGCCGCACTTATCATGTCTGCCGATGATATAAAGCTTCCGGGAACGCACAATCTCGAAAACTACATGGCCGCTTTTGCAGCGACAGACGGCTATGTTGATGATAACACATGCATAGCGGTAGCCAAGAGCTTTGCGGGAGTTGAGCACCGTCTTGAGCAGGTGAGGGTATTAAACGGAGTTACCTATATTAATGATTCCATAGGCACAAGCCCCACGCGCACGGCTGCCGGTCTGCATGCACTCAAAACAAAGCCGATACTTATTGCCGGCGGCTATGATAAGCATATTCCCTTTGATGAGCTCGGCAATGAAATATGCCTGCACGTCAAAAAGCTGTATCTGACCGGTGCAACAACGGAAAAAATATACGATGCCGTCATAAATTCGAAATACTACGACGGTAAACTGCCGATAGAGAAGATATACAATTTTAAGGAAACCGTTCTCGCCGCTGCCAATGCTGCACAGTATGGCGATATAGTTCTTCTTTCTCCGGCGTGTGCCGCTTTTGATAAGTTCAAGAACTTTATGGAGCGAGGCAAATACTTTAAACAGATAGTTATGGAGCTTTAAAGAATGAATGTAAACGATATAAAACCGGAAGTATACGAGCTTGCGCATCAGGCAGAGGCGGAAATCCGGCCGCAGTTTGAACGCATCGACCGCATTGCTATGGTAAATACCCGCAAGGTCATGACTGCTTTTCAGGATAACAGAGTGTCCGACTCATGCTTTGCCGGAACAAGCGGCTACGGTTATGACGATGTTGGCAGGGAAGTGCTTGATAAGGTCTACGCTCAGGTGTTCTGCACGGAGGCTGCGCTTGTCCGCATAGGCTTTGTAAACGGCACGCATGCACTCTCGGCTGCACTTTTTGCAATGCTCAAGCCCGGCGACACGCTGCTGTCTGTTACCGGTCTTCCTTACGATACTCTCAGAAATGCCATTGGAATCGAGGGCGAGTGCCACGGCTCGCTAAAGTTCTACGGCATTAACTACAAGCAGGTCGACCTCAGGGACGGAGAACCGGATATCGATGCTATAAAAGCCGCTCTTTCGGATAAATCCGTGACCGCAGTGCTCATTCAGCGTTCAAGAGGCTATGAAAACCGCAGAGCTCTTTCCTCTGAGGAGATAGGCGATATATGCGCAGCCGTAAAAAGCGTCTCGCCTAATGTTGCTGTCATGGTGGATAATTGCTATGGTGAGTTTACCGGTGAGCATGAGCCCACTGAGTTTGGAGTAGATCTCATGGCGGGCTCCCTCATCAAAAACCCCGGCGGCGGTCTTGCGCCGACAGGCGGATACATAGTCGGCAGGAAGGAGCTTGTCGAGAATGCGGCCATGCATCTGACAACGCCGGGCATAGGCGGTGAGTGCGGTGCTACGCTCGGCAACAGCCGCCTGTTGTTCCAGGGCTTTTTTATGGCTCCGCACATTGTCGCGCAGGCTGTAAAAACCATGACCTTCTGCTCGGCAATGATGAAAAAGATCGGTTTTGAATCATCGCCGTCGCCGGAAGAGCACCGCAATGACATAATCCAGATGGTGACCCTGAAAAACGCGGAGAATATGAAAAAATTCTGCCACGGGGTTCAGGCAGGTGCACCGGTGGACTCGTATGTAACGCCGGAGCCATGGCAGATGCCGGGCTATAATGTTCCTGTTATTATGGCTGCCGGAGCTTTTGTTCAGGGCTCGTCGATCGAGCTTTCCTCGGACGGTCCTATGCGTGAGCCGTATACGCTGTATGTTCAGGGCGGCATAACGTATGAATCCGGCAAGCTCGGAATAATGATGGCCGTAAATGAAATGCTCAGCTGAATATTAGCATATAATACATGGGGTGGTCTCATGTATTTTCGCCGATGTCGAAAACCGAGATACGACAGACAGTCTGACGGAGGACGCCACCGGCGCAAAACATCAGGAACAGGCTTTTTTATCCTCATCGTTTTTGCGCTGTGCGCGGCGATAAGCTGGTTTCTCGGAGACTTATCGACGCAAATGGCCGTATCGGATGCAACTGATATAGTGACAAAGGCCGTTAACGATTCTGTAAACGCAGTCATCGGGCGCGGAGTATACGGCTTTGACTATTTCATAAACCTCGAAAAGGATGCCGACGGCAGTGTGACGGCCATAACAAGCGATATGGCACACATAAACACGCTGTCGACGGACATACTCAATTCCGTCATTGAGTCTACCGACAACGGTGTAATAACCGTCGGAATACCTTTAGGCAACCTTACGGGGCTGAACCTCCTGCTGAACAAGGGACCGGATGTAGATGTTCAGATAATAATGCTGACATCGTCGCGTGTCGATTTTCGCAACGAAGTTGTATCCTGCGGAATAAATCAGGCAAAATATCAGCTTGTGCTCGAAGTCACAATTGATATCGACATTCTTATACCGTGGGGGACAGAGAGTACTTCAACCGTAACCGAGGTTATTGTCGCCGATACCGTAATCGTCGGCAAGGTGCCCGACACATATTTAAATATGGAGAACTGAGCATGGACGCAAAAAAAGAAATAGAAAAACTCAGAGAAGAAATTGAATATCACAACCGGCTCTACTATGTTAACGATGCGCCGGTAATATCCGACTATGACTATGATATGCTCATGGTGAGGCTCATAAAGCTTGAGGAGGAGCACCCTGAGCTCGTAACGCCGACGTCTCCCACGCAGAGGGTCGGCGGTAAGGCACTGTCACAGTTTACGCCCGTTCATCATCGGGTACCGCTTGAGAGCCTGAGCGATGTGTTTTCCTTTGACGAGCTCAAAGCCTTCGGCGAGCGCATGGATCAGGCGCTCGGCAGCGACAGACAGTTTTGCGTCGAGCCGAAAATTGACGGACTGTCCATGTCTCTTGAGTATGAAAACGGCTATTTTGTGCGTGGAGCAACCCGCGGCGACGGCATAACCGGCGAGGATGTAACCGAAAATCTGCGCACTGTAAGAAGTCTGCCGATGCATTTAGTCGACGCTCCGGCATATCTTATCGTTCGCGGCGAGGTCTATATGTCCAAAGCCGTGTTTAACGAACTTAACGCCGAAAGAGAGATAAGCGGAGAGACACTGCTTGCCAATCCGCGCAACGCCGCTGCCGGTTCAATACGTCAGCTTGACCCGAAGGTTGCCGCATCCCGCAAGCTCGACATCGTGTGCTTTAACATGCAGTACACAGACGGCGAGCCTTATAAGACCCACTCCGAAACACTTGACGCTATGAAGCACATGGGATTTCCGGTCGTTCCGTATAATCTGTGCAGCACAATAAGAGAGTGCTGTGAGCGTATCGATCAGATAGGACAGGAGCGCGGCAAATTTGCCTATGATATTGACGGAGCGGTCATAAAGATAAATTCTCTCTCTCAGCGCGAAGCACTTGGCAGTACGGCAAAATTTCCCCGCTGGGCGGTAGCTTATAAATATCCGCCGGAGAAAAAGGAGAGCCGTGTTGTAGATATCGTAGTTCAGGTCGGAAGAACAGGTGTTCTTACGCCGAAGGCTGTAATCGAGCCCGTGCGCCTTGCCGGAACGACCGTGAGTAACGCTACGCTTCACAATCAGGACAATATAGACAGGCTCGATATACGCATCGGAGACACCGTGCTCGTTCAGAAAGCGGGGGAGATAATACCCGAGGTTCTGTCTGTAAATAAGGCCAAGCGCCCGGAAGGAACGGTTCCATATAAAATGCCGAGGCTTTGTCCCGAGTGCGGCGCACCGGTCATGCGTGATCCCGACGGGGTGGCGCTGAGGTGTACAAGCCCCGAGTGCCCGGCTCAGCGGCTGCGCAACCTCGCTCACTTTGCCTCACGGGAGGCCATGGACATCGAGGGGCTTGGCATATCCGTCTGTCAATCTCTCATAAGCAGCGGGCTTGTCGGCAGTCCGGCGGAGCTGTATTCGCTCGATGCACAGTCTGTAGCGCAGCTTGACCGCATGGGCGAAAAGTCCGCCGAAAATCTCATCAATGCCATTGAAAAAAGCAAAAGTGCAGGTCTTGCACGTCTGCTGTGCGCATTCGGTATACGGCAGGTGGGACAGAAGGCCGCAAAGACGCTGGCCGTGCATTTCGGAGCTCTCGATAAGCTCATGCAGGCAACGCAGGAGGAGCTTAAAAATGTTCCAGATATAGGCGCCGTAACGGCTGACTTTCTGATTGAATGGTTCTCGCTGCCGCAATCGCAGCATCAGATAAGGCTTCTGCGTGAGGCAGGAGTGTCATTTGAAAGCGTGGATGCCGTAAAAGATACCCGCTTTGCCGGTATGACATTCGTACTGACAGGGGAACTCAGCGGCTATAAGCGCGATGAAGCGGCCGCCATCATCGAAAGCTACGGCGGCAAGGCATCGTCTTCCGTATCGAAGAAAACAAGCTACGTCCTTGCGGGAGAACATGCCGGCAGCAAGCTCAAGAAAGCTGCAGACCTTGGAGTAACAGTAATAAACGAAGAACAGTTCAACGAAATGATAAAATAAATTTAACGCGCCGTCTTTCAGACGACGCGTTTTCTTTTCACAAATGAGCGCCCTCTCTCGTATAATAGCTTGCAAAGGAGGACTGCACTAATGGATGAAAACAAAAACTGCGGCTGCAAGGAAGGCATGCTCCCGTCATGTGCGCCGCTTGCAATGGCTTATGTGCCGATGCAGCAGTCGGTAAAGCCTGTATACAGCAATGCCGAGGCACTCAGCCGCGGAACTCTGTTTCCTGGGCTCGACCTGCCTTTTATGAATATGGTCAATACCGGCGATATGACCGGCACTCCTCTGGGCGAGGTAATGGCTCTTGACTTTGTCGCTCACGAGCTGGCACTTTATCTTGACACTCACAGCGAAGACGAAGAAGCATTTGAATTATACAAAAATGTTCTTGCCCTGTCTATGAGCGCAAAGGAAAAGTACGTCAAGCTGTATGGCCCTCTGACGAAGAGCGATCTCAGTAAAGCCCAGAGCTACACCTGGCTCAAGAACCCGTGGCCATGGGATTATTGCGCAAAGAAGGAGGGCTGAGCATGTTTGTTTATCAGAAAAAGCTGCAATATCCGGTCAAGATAGCAAATCCCAACCCGGCTCTCGCAAAATTTATAATCACTCAATACGGCGGACCGGATGGCGAGTTGGGAGCATCTCTCAGATATCTCAGTCAGCGCTACAGCATGCCTTACCCGGAACTTAAAGGTCTGCTCACGGATATCGGCACAGAGGAGCTCGGTCATCTTGAGATGGTAGCAACGATAGTCCATCAGCTAACTCGAAAAATGACTCCCGAGGAGATAAAAAAGGCCGGCTTTGAGGCATACTTTGTTGACCACACCGCCGGGGTTTATCCGCAGTTTGCCTCAGGCACGCCATGGACCGCGGCTACGATGCAGGTAACCGGAGATGTTATAACGGATCTGAGTGAGGATATGGCCGCAGAGCAGAAGGCTCGAACCACCTATGACAATATTCTCAGACTTTCCGATGATCCCGATGTCAACGATGTTATCAAATTCCTTCGGGAGCGTGAAGTCGTTCACTACCAGCGCTTCGGCGAGGGACTCAGAAAAGCAACAGAGAAACTGGACTCCAGGAACCTTTACGCTGTAAACCCTGCATTTGACTAAAAAATCCCCCGTTTGTGACGGGGGATTTAAAACAATATAGCTTATTTCACTGCATTTGCGGCCATTTTCTTACGCTCGACTTTGGATACCCACATTGCTGCAGTAGCATCGCCGGTGATATTGAGCGTTGTACGACCCATGTCGAAGAGCTTATCGACACCTGCGATGATCGCAATACCCTCAACAGGCAGTCCGATTGACATGAGAACCATGGAGAGCATTATCATGCCTGCACCGGAGACACCGGCAGTACCGATAGATGCAAGCGTGGCAGTGAGAACAATCATGGCCATTTGTCCGATGGTGAGATCTATGCCATAGCAGCAGGCGATAAACACTGCGGCGACTGCCTGGTAGATCGCCGTACCGTCCATGTTGATGGTGGCGCCGAGAGGCAGGACGAAGGAGCTTATCTCAGGCTCCGCGCCCATCTTGTTGCAGCACTCAATGTTAATGGGAAGCGTTGCATTGGATGAGGTGGTCGTAAATGCCGTCAGCATGGCGGGAGCGAGACCCTTGAAGAAAGCAATCGGACTCATGCCGGAGAGGAACTTGATGCTGCATCCGTAAACGATAACGATGTGCAGGATGTAGCCGATATAAGCAACGCCGACAACGAGCGCCAGCGAACCGACTATCTTTGCGCCGTTTACGGCAACAACGTCGGCCATCAGGCAGAATACGCCGATCGGTGTAAGCTTAATGATCATCATGAGGACCTTCATGGTGACCTCGTTCATGCAGTTTACGAGCTCGCCGATCTTTTTGCCCTTATCTCCGGCTGCAAGTATGCCCGCGCCGAAGAATATAGCTATGCAGATGACCGGCAGCATATTTGCGTCAACCATGGGCTTCACCAGATTATCGGGGAAGATGCCGACTATGACATCCATGACCTTGGGAGCTTCCGCCGCCGTATACTCGAGCGAATCTCTGACGCTTGCATCCAAAACAGGGAAGAAGCCCTTAAAGCAGTTTACTACTACAAGGCCGATGACAACGGCTACGGCAGTCGTGCATATGTAGTAAATAAATGTTCTTATGCCGACGCTGCCGACGCGCTTGAGGTCGTTAAGCGATATAACGCCGTCCATTATGGAAAACAGGACAACAGGAACGACCATGAACTTGAGTAAGTTAATGTAGATGGTTCCGACAGGCTTGAGATACTCCGTAGTAAATGTGCTTTCGGGAGCTGCCAGCAGGAATATGAATCCTACTGCAATGCCGGCGAACATTGCGATGATTATCCAACCGGCTAAATTGATTTTACGTTTTTTCTGCATTACTATTCCTCCAAAAGATAATGCTCATATTTTAGCATATTCTGCACCGTTTTACTATAGAACGGCTTAATAATTAACAACATCTTTATACTATTTTGCACAACTCGCATACTCAATTTAGCAAAATAATAGCCATTGTTTTGACAACTTTGTCAAAACAATGGCTATATAAACGTTATTTACTCCGCAAGCGCCTCATCTCGCGCTTTTGCTTTAACTTTTTTGAGCCGTGCATAGCGGGGGAGGGAATTGCTGCGCGGTATCTTTGGTTCACCCTGAATAAGAGGGAGGACATAGTTTATAAATTCATTGGTAACATAGTTTCCGTCTGCGGTTATCCATTCAAGAGGAACTTTCTTTTCATAGTTTGCAACACTGTTTAGAGACAGCAGCACAGGCTTGCAGGAATACAGTCCAAGGTTATCCTCACGCTCAAGGGCGACCATTTGACCTGTAGCGCCGCCTACCGCGGCTTCAACAGCGTACTTGCCGACAGAATATGCTTCCTCAACGTCCACTGCCGAAGCAATATGCGCTGCGCTGCGCTGAAGAAGACTGAGCTCAATACCTCGAACCTTTTTAAGATTGAGGCGTTCTTTGAGATAGTTGGCAAGCTTGACGGCCAGTCCGCCAAGCTGGGCATGACCGAACCCGTCGGTTCCGGAGGTTTTTGCCTCGGACACAAACGAACCGTCAGAGTAATGGAGTCCTTCGGATACGGCAACAAGGACATTGCGTTTCTGCTTCATGATCTTCAATACGTCATCCGTGAACCTGTCAAGATCAAAGTCTCGTTCGGGGAGATAAATGAGATCCGGGCCGCATCCGTTGCCGTATTCCGTTGCAAGTGCTGCCGAGGCCGTGAGCCAGCCTGCGTGACGTCCCATGATCTCTATGACCGTGACCATATCTGTATTATAAACATCCGTGTCCTTGCCTATCTCCATGCATGAGGTAGCAATAAACTTTGCGGCGCTGCCGAAGCCTGGACAATGGTCGGTTCCGAACAGGTCATTATCTATAGTCTTTGGTACGCCGATAACGCGGCAATCATACCCGACCATCTCCATATATCTGCTTATCTTATTGCAGGTGTCCATGGAATCGTTGCCGCCGTTATAGAAAAAGTACCTTATATCGTACTTTTTGAATATCTCGAGTATTCTCTTATAGTCGCTGTCATCAACGGCGGGATCCGCCATTTTATATCTGCACGATCCCAGCTCCGATGACGGCGTATTGAGCAGGAGCTTGAGCTCATATTCTTCCTCCTCACCCATATCGTAAAGCTCGTCGTTAAGTACTCCCTGAATGCCGTACGCAGCACCGTATACATTAGTTATGATGTCACTGTCAAGTGCTGCTTTAATAACGCCGTATGCGCTTGCGTTGATAACTGCCGTAGGTCCGCCTGATTGTCCGAAAATACATGCGCCAATCAGCGGCGGGTCAAAAAAATTATCCAAAACTACGCCTCCATTTACGTAATGATTATTGATTATAACATGTTTTAGGTTTATAATAAATATGATTTTAAAATAAATTGTGCAATATCACTATTTTTATTACAGGAGGATCTACCATGCCACTCGTAACAACAAGCGAAATGTTTGAAAAAGCCTATAAGGGCGGCTACGCCATCGGCGCATTCAATGTTAATAATATGGAAATTGTGCAGGGCATCACCGAAGCTGCTGCAGATCTCAACGCTCCGCTTATACTTCAGGTATCAAAAGGCGCACGCGCATACGCAAATCACACCTATCTTATAAAGCTCGTAGAGGCAGCAATAGAGGAGACCGGGCTTCCAATAGTGCTTCATCTTGACCATGGTGATAGCTTTGAGCTGTGCAAATCCTGCATTGACGGCGGCTTTACCTCAGTTATGATTGATGCGTCCTCCAAGCCCTTTGAGGATAATATTGCGCTTACCCGTCAGGTTGTAGAGTATGCCCACGATCACGGCGTTGTCGTTGAGGCGGAGCTCGGCACACTTGCCGGTATCGAGGACGAGGTTAAGGTAAAGGCCGAGGATTCGTCCTATACTCGCCCTGAGGATGTTCAGGAATTTGTTGAGCGCACGGGCTGCGACTCTCTCGCAATAGCCATCGGCACATCTCACGGTGCTTACAAGTTCAAGCCCGGCACAAAGCCTCAGCTAAGATTTGATATCCTTGAGGATGTTGAACGCCGTCTGCCCGGATTTCCGATAGTTCTACACGGCTCATCCTCCGTTCCTCAGGAGTTTGTCAGGATGATAAACGAAAACGGCGGAAATATGCCCGGAGCTATCGGCGTTCCCGAGGATCAGCTGCGCAAGGCTGCCTCTATGGCTGTCTGCAAGATAAATATTGATTCCGATCTTCGCCTCGCAATGACTGCGACGATCCGCAAGTACTTTAACGATCATCCCGATCACTTCGATCCCAGACAATACCTTAAGCCTGCAAGAGCGGCCATAAAGGCCATGGTCGCGCACAAGATCACCGATGTTCTCGGCTGCGACGGCAAGGCTTGATGCAATTTTAATATACAGCAGGGAGGTGCTGCAATGGCTCAAGCACGTTCATCCAAAAATCGCAAAATGGACAGCGGATGTGCGCAAGGAATAGTAACTGTTATTCGTGCGCTTCTATCTGTTTTGCTGCTGATACTGGCGTATTCGATCAATGCATCCACCTTCGCTGCTATACTAATGATCGCGGTGTCCGCCATTTTAAGCGGATTCGATATTGCACTTGCAGCGATTGAGAACATTCTCAAAAAACGAGACTATCTCAACAATCAGCTACTTATCTGCTTATGCGCTGTTGCGGGCTTTTGCATCGGATGCTACATCGAAGCTGTTATAATGCTCGCGATTTATCAGCTGGGGCGCACATTCCTGAACTTCATTATCAGGAAAACAAAGCAAGGATTTTATTCCGCTGTCTCCGTAGAAGACAGGGAGGGAAGCCTTCGCCTAAGGAGCATACTAAGCAGCCCTGCCGGCGCCGAAAGCTCGATCATGGTTAAATACCTTCCGTATTTCGAGCTTTTTTCAAAGGCCGCGTTCATAGTCGGAGTTTTATTTGCAGCAGCCGCCCCCCTTATCACCGATATGACATACGTCATGAGCATTCGTCGCGGAAGCATGCTTATAGCTGCATCTGTACCGATATCGGCATTGGCGGCGCTTCCCATATATTCGCTTGCCGGGCTAAGCCGTTCGGTCGAATACGGTGTGTTTGTTAAAGACGCAAAAACTCTTGAAAACACCGGGAAGCTGGCTGCAATAATATACGATAAAGCCGATGTTTTTACGGACGGAGTCCCTAAGCTTGTATCGGTTAATTCACCAATACTTGACAATGAGAACTTCCTTCAGCTTGCAGCTTACACTGCATACTCGTCTGAACAGCGATTTGCAGCTCCTATTGTCAGCGCTTACGGGGGAGATATAATTCCTTCTTACATATCTGATTTCAGGGATATTCCGGGCTGTGGAATGGAGATGCTTCTGCACGGAAAGCAAATTCTTTTGGGAACACGCGAGCTGTTCGACGCAAAGGGGATATTGATCCCGGATTCAGAATGTAAAAGCGGATATATTCTTTATCTCTCTATCGGAGGAAGATATGCTGGAAGCCTGACATTAAAGGAAAAGGTCAATCCATATGCAGAAAGCGTTATCGCGGATTTCTCCGCATTAGGCGGCATCAAGAGCATTCTCGTAACAGAGGATGGCAGGGAAGTAAGCGAAAAGCTTGCAAAATCGCTACATGTCGATGAACTGCATTATGAGTGCGGCTTCACAGAAAAAGCCGATATAATTCAAAAATGCAGGGAGCAGCTGGCTCCGGACGAAACGCTTATGTACATAAGCGCCGAGAATCTTGAATACCACACAGCTGCGGATATTGACGCAAAAGTGGGAGCTTCATTTGACAGTGCCGATATTCTTACAAGCAACGTCGGAATTTTCGGTTTGCCTGTCACGTATACCTCAGCACATACGGTAAAACGGCTTTCTACTGAAAATCTTATATTTACAGCTTTTATAAAGCTTGTTTTGGTAGTGCTCGCGCTCACCGGCAGCGCAACACTCTGGTTTATTATCCTGCTTGATTTTTCCGCTTCACTTTTCGGTGTGCTGAACGTCGTCCGCCTGCCCTCCGCTGACCTGCATCCGGAAGACGCTGCCGGTGACTGATCTGATGTAAAAAAGACTAATGGCTAAGCAGTCATTAGTCTTTTTTGCTGTCTGGCTCAAAGTGGGCGAGGGGATTGGCCTCGGCAGCTATCCTGAGCTCGGAATTATCAACATGCGTATATATTTGAGTGGTGTTAAGATTATCGTGCCCTAATAGCTCCTGCAGCGTTCGCACATCGACTCCGTTTTGCAGCATAAGCGTTGCCGCCGTGTGCCTTAGCTTATGCGACGAGTATTTTTCGGCATCCAGACCGGCTCTGCGCAGTGAATTTTTAACCATGCTGTGCACCGCTTCACGGCTCATACGGGTACGCCGGTTAGAGAGAAACAGCGCATTTTTGTCGATCGCCGAAATGCTCTTTCTGACTGCGAGATACTGATTAATTGCATCGGCACATGCGTCATTGATATAGATAACGCGCTCCTTGCTGCCTTTACCGAATACCCTTATGTGATCGGCTCGAATGTCAGAAAGATTAAGCCCGACAATCTCTGATATGCGCAGACCGCAATTCAGGAATATACACAGTATGCAGTAGTCGCGCTCTTTATTTTTCCCATCGACAGAGGAGAGGAGGGACTGCGCTTCCGATAAAGTCAGATATCTCGGAAGCTTATTCGGTATCTTAGGTACGTCGAGATCCTGCAAGGGATTCACATCCAAAAGCTTTGCCTTAACGGTAAGATACTTATAAAAGCTGCGCAATGTGGAAACCTTGCGCGCACGCGTTGAAGCCATAGTGCCGTACTTGGCTTCGCGGCTGCGCTGATTTTTTACTCTGTCTCTAGATAAATAAGCTAGGTACTCATAGGCATCGGAAACGGTAATGGATTTCACAAAATCCAGGTCAATATCACTTATGCTGATATCCTCAAACTCGGTTCTTCTCGGAACCATGCCGCGGCTTATCTTCATATAGCGAAAAAATGTCCTCAAATCCAAATAGTATTCCTCAACCGTTTTAGGTGAGTGACCCTTGATCGTTTCGTGATATATCAAAAAGCTTTTAATTATTTCCGGTGCTTCGGTTCTGTAATCCATTTAATCCGCCCCAATCATTTTTGCTGCATTTATTATAGCAGGGCAGATATCTTACTGTCTATTGACAAATTGACTAATAATTAAGCAAAATAAAGATTTTGTTCAATTTAGGGGGGTGAAAAAGAGAATTAAACGTATCATATCGCATTTTCGCTAAAACATTTCAGTTATGGGTATTGCACTTCCGATATCAAATAACGGCCCGTCTGTAAGGTACACCGCATAAATCCCGCGCTCATTTAAAAAGCGCTCAATACGCCGGCGTTCGGCTTTATCGTTTATGACGCCTGTGAATGCCATTTCATTTCTGTTTATTTTGAACGATGATCCGCCTATGAAGCCGTGCTCAAACCCATCCAAGGCTGTGATTTTTTCGTTGACCTGTAATACGTCCATGCCGGCAGCCGACGCTATGTCTGCAATTTTATTATCGGCCGTAATTATCGAGTTTTCGTCAACGACGCACACAGAGCATTTTGTGTAGCCCTGTTTACAGCAAATCCTTGCTCCGCTTATATTCGATATTATTTGCTGATCCGCACTTTTAGGATTGTATATAAGCTTATCGCCGACTATGCATATATTCAGTCCCGCATCATACGGATACTGTGATTTAGTCGGAGGTGCTGTTATTATCAGCTTGATATTGTTAATAATTTCGCAATCACTTGCAATATCAGATTGTACAGCAAGTACATTTTTGCAGATATGGACTGCCATGAGATCGCAGTGACCCGAAAGGCGTTCGTCGACATATACATTACTATTTAGCCAAATCGGTACAATATTTAGTTTCAAAAGAGCATTATTGAGAATTTTCTTATACTTTCCTCCAAGTATAAGCTGATGTACTCTCCCCTGCGGCAAATGAGGTTTTTCAACAAAACGTATCATATCTCAGCCTAGAGTTGCCCTGATTGCTTCACGGATGTCCTTAACACTTATCAGCTCAAGTCCTTCGGGTTTTCTTATATCGTCTTTGACGTGCGCCGGTATTACACAGCGCGTAAATCCCAAGCGGGCTATCTCGGAAAGACGCGAATTAAGATTACTGACGCTTCTTATCTCACCTGAAAGTCCTACTTCGCCCACTGCGGCAAGGTCGCGGCCGAGCGGAAGATCCCTGAAGCTGCTGGCTATGGCAAGCAATGTAGCCAGATCCGCAGCCGGTTCCTCAAGCTCGAGCCCGCCTATTACATTTATGTATGCGTCGCAGGCGGTCACCGACATTCCGCCGCGTTTTTCGAGAACCGCAAGCAGGAGCGTTGCGCGGTTATAGTCTATGCCGTTGGAGCTGCGCCGTCCGGAATTATATGCTGCCGGAGCGATTAGCGCCTGAATTTCCGCAAGTATCGGCCTGGAGCCTTCGATAACACAGGTAACGCATGTGCCCGGCGCGTTCTGCGGGCGGCCTGACAGGAGTATCTCGGACGGATTTTTGAGCTCCTTCAGCCCTTTGTCGTTCATCTCGAAAACACCGATCTCATTTGTTGAGCCAAAGCGGTTTTTACCCGCCCTGAGTATTCTGAACGACGTGCTGCGCTCGCCCTCGAAGTACAAAACGCAATCGACCATATGCTCAAGCACCTTAGGGCCGGCTATGCTGCCCTCCTTATTTATATGTCCAATGACAAATGTTGTAAATCCCTTTTCCTTAGTTAGGCGCATAATTGACATCGTGCACTCGCGCACCTGACTGATACTGCCCGGTGCCGAGCTGATATCTGCATCAAACATTGTCTGTATTGAGTCAATAATGACTATATCTGGCGACAATGCCTCTATGTTTTCCATGACCTCAGCGAGTCCTGTCTCTGCCAGAACATATATCTCCCCCTTATCAACACCCAGGCGCTGCGCACGCATTTTAAGCTGACGCTCGCTTTCCTCACCAGTGACATACAGTATCTTCTGTCCTTCATCGGTCAGACCGCAAAGCTGTAGTAGCAGCGTTGATTTACCGATACCGGGAGCGCCGCCTACCAAAACCAGCGAGCCTCTGACGGCTCCGCCGCCGAGCACTCTGTCAAATTCACCGATACCTGTCGAAAAGCGAATTTCAGCCTCTGTATCGAGCTCTGATATAAGCCTGGGCTTTTTAACAATTGCAGAGCGAGCCGCATTTTTTGCGCTGCCCTTCCCTTTTGTATCGGCTTTTACCTCAACAAGACTGTCCCATGCACCGCACGCGAGGCATTTTCCGCTCCATTTTAAAGTCTCATTTCCGCATTCTGAGCAGCAGAATACTGTCTTTTGTTTCATGATCTAACTCCTTAAAGCTGCTGGCAGCTAAACTGAATATACGACGCAACGAGCGTTATTGCAATCTTCGTTTGATAATTACCGTTGGCAAGAAGCCTCGCCTCCTGCGGATTGGACATAAATCCGCAGGAGGCAAGTATAGCCGGGCAGCTGACGCTCGAGGTGAGCAGCAAATCCTCTGGCGCACTGTGCGCCACACGCCTGTTTTCCTGATCGAGCACCGCCACCATGTTATCCTGAGTCAAAAGCCCCAACTCCCTGCTCTCCGGTGTCGCAGCGTACATCACTTCCGCGCCCTTAACAAGCTCACTGGGATATTTGTTCTGGTGTACGCTTATAAGTATGCAGTCGGATATTGAATTTGCCATATTTGCGCGAGCTACGAGATCGTCATGCTCGCTATAGCTTTCGCTGTTAAGGCATCCGACATCGGACTTTCTTGTCATTTGATGATCAATGCCCATAAGCTCACACAGTCCGGACATTCTTAGCGCTATGGCAAGATTTACATCGCTTTCTTTCAGGCCATCGGATGATACGGCACCGCCGTCAACTCCGCCATGGCCGGCATCTATGAGCAGCGTATGCCCGTTATACGGACCTATGACGCTTACTGCCTCATCGGGAAAGACTGCAAATATTGACATAACTAACAATGCCGCAGCACCGATAACTACCAGCGGTTTAGCAAAGCTTTTCAGCTTAACAGTAATAAACACAAAATCACCCCACTAACAAGCTATGTCGATGGGGTGATTTTTATATCAGGACTTCATTAATTATTTGATATAATACCCGTTTTGGGCAATTATATCATTCGGTAACGAACTTTTCAAGTCGGTCAAGACCCTTCTCGATGTTTTCCATTGATGCTGCATATGACCAGCGGACGAAATTCTTCATGCCGAAGCCGGAGCACGGAACAACTGCAACAAGCGCCTTTTCAAGCAGCGCAACGGCAAAATCATCGTCATTTTCTATTAGCTTTCCGCCGAGCGTCTTGCCTACAAGCTTCTCGATGTTCATCATGACGTAGAATGCGCCGTTGGGCTTAATGCAGCTGACATCGGGGATGGAGTTTATGCGCTTTACGATATAATCGCGGCGCTCAAGGAAAGCAAGGCGCATTGCCTCTATACCCTCCTGGGGGCCGGTAAGCGCTTCAACGGACGCCCACTGGCTTATGGTGGACGGCGCGCCTGTAGAGTGGCTGAGGAAGTTGGACATTATCTTTGCAAGGGTCTTGTTTGCGGCGCAGTAGCCGACACGCCAGCCGGTCATCGCGTATGACTTGGATACGCCGTTAATGAGCAGCGTGCGCTCCTTGACATCTTCACCGAGGCTTGCAATACTCGTAAACTCTATTCCATCATAAATGAGCTGATAGTAGATCTCGTCGGCGAGGATATAGAGATCGTGCTTTACGCAGACATCGGCGATTGCACTGAGCTCGTCCTTGGAATATATCATACCGGTGGGGTTCGAGGGGTTATTGAGCATGAGGCACTTGGTTTTATCGGTGATGGCTGCCTCAAGCTGCTCGGCAGTGATTTTAAAATTCTGCTTCTCACCTGCTTCGACTATAATAGGCGTACCGCCGACCATACGTACCATTTCATAATAGCTGACCCAGAACGGAGCGGGAATTATGATCTCATCACCGGGATTGGTAATCGCCGCGAGGGCAATGTAGACACTGTGCTTTGCGCCGCTGGCAACGACTATCTGCGTGTAATCATAGTCAACTCCGCAGTCCTCTTTAAGTCTCTGAGCTATGGCCTTTCTCAGCGGAATTATGCCTGCTGCCGGAGTGTACTTTGTCTTACCGTCGCAAATGGCCTTGATACCGGCCATATTAATGTTGTCCGGAGTATTAAAATCAGGTTCGCCCGTGCCAAAGCCCACAACGTCAAGTCCGTCAGCTTTCATCTGCTTTGCAAGGCTGTCTACCGCGAGAGTAGTCGATGCTCGAACTGCTTCTGCAATTTTAGATACTGGTTTCATTGTAAGTCACCTCCGTAAGAATAAAAATATTATAACTGCAAATAAATGCTTTTTCAATAATTAATTTAGATAAATATGCAACTGATTTTCATCTGATTATGAACAAACAAGCATTAAAACGCGAAGTGTGTGGCTTTTCACACTTCGCGTTGATTCTACAGCAGGATGCAGATAAGCGTTCCCCTGCCCTCATTTATTATTCTTTGCAGCGTTTCCTGAAGCTTCGCTCTCGCGTTCGGCGGCAGGCTCGTAAGGCGTTCGGTTATTGCATTTTGCGCTATTTCATACAACGGCTGACCGAATATGTTCGACTCCCAAAGCCTGCTCATATCTCCCTCAAAGCCCTGTAGAAGGAAGCTGATTATTTCCTCGGACGCTCCGTCTCCGCCGATCGACGGCGTTACCGCCGCCTCAACTCCGGTCTTAAGCATATGTATGGCAGGTGCACGTGCCTTGAGCTTCACAGCGTACTTGCCGCCTTGTTTTACGAGCTGAGGCTCATCTATCTGAAGGTCATCCGGCTGCGGCATCACAACACCATACCCCGTTTGACGGACAGAAGTCAAGGCGTCTTTTATCTTATCATATTCCTGCTTCACCTGTCCGAGCTCTCGCAAAACCTTCACGAGTCCTCCGTCGTCAGAGATATCTATACCCGATTCCGTACTTATAAGTTTATAGTAAAGTGTGCGAGGCATATCTATTACTACATTTATAGTACCGCTACCCATATCGCTGCTTTCTATATATGCATCATCTATCATATCTAATTCTGATATTTGCGCCAGCATACCGCTTATGTCACTAACACGAGTCAATCCGCTTGATAAGCACGTCAGCTGTTTGTAAAGCTCGCTTTTCATCTCACTTTTACAGTCGACAGCGCTGAACCATTCAGGTAGTCGAATAGACAATTCGCTAAGCGGAAACTGCCCCAGCACCTTTCGCATTATTTCGCATATATCGTTCTCACTTAGAGTTTGACAGTTTACTCTTATGCACGGAGCGTCATATTCCTCATTTAGCCGCCCGGCAAGCTCTGTTGTGTACTCTGACTCGGGCTTAGTACTGTTAAGAAGGATAACAAACGGTTTGCCTATGCTTTTGAGCTCAGTGATGACCCGTTTTTCGGGCTCCTCATATGCCTCGCGCTCAATATCACATATACTGCCATCCGTAGTTATGACAAGGCCGATGGTAGAGTGATCGCAAATCACCTTATGCGTGCCCGATTCGGCGGCCTCGGTCATTGTTACCTCGTGATCAAACCATGGCGTCGTAACAAGTCTCTCACTGCCGTCTTCAAACCTCCCCGAAGCACCGGGTACCATGTAGCCTACGCAATCGACCATTCGAACCATACATGTCGTCTCGTCGCCAAGGCGGATCTCCACGGCTTCTTCCGGGACAAATTTGGGTTCGGCAGTCATTATTGTTCTTCCCGATCCGCTTTGCGGCAGCTCATCACGGGCACGCTCTCTTGCATACTCATCCTCGATATTCGGGATGACCAGCATATCCATAAAGCGCTTTATAAAAGTAGATTTGCCGGTTCTGACCGGACCGACAACGCCGATCATAACAGCGCCTCCGGTCCTTGCGGCAATATCTTTGTAAATATCAGAATTAGTCATATAAAAAACCTCCGCAGCTTTCTCGTTTGTACGAGTTTATGAGCCGCAGAGGACAAATATTACTTATTGGAAATCAGAAAAACCGAGCAGTCTGCACATGGACAGATGATATTGCAAACTCAACATCGGTAAACGCGGCAGCAAGCTTATCCGCCAGCACCGGTACTATAACGTTTTCGGTGCAGAAGTGGTCGGCGTCAATGAGATTTATGCCGAGCTCCTTAGCGTCAAGAAAACTGTTGTATTTTATATCGCTTGTAACATAGGTATCACATCCTGCACTGACAGCATCCATAAGGCTCGATCCCCCGGCACCGCCCATTACTGCAAGCTTTTTTACGGGCCTTCCTGCATAATGATATCTCAGTCCGTTAGCTTTCAAAGCCGCCTTGCACAGCTTGAGAAAGCTCTCAAACTGCATTGGATGGTCAAGCATCCCAATCCTTCCGCAGCCGACAGCATTTCCGTGTTCATTGATTCCGCACGGCTCGAGCCAGCGCTGCGGATATATCTCCAAAGCCGCCATAAGTGCGTCATTCACGCCTCCCTCTGCTATATCGAGGTTTGTGTGCATACATATTGCGGATATATTATTGCGCACAAGTTCTATTATTTTTCGTCCGACAAGATCATCGGCGGTTACGCTCTTCACAGCTCCGAAAATTATCGGATGATGCGATACGATGAGATCCGCGCCAAAGCAAGCGGCCTCGTCAATAACTTCATCCGTTATGTCGAGTGAGACAAGGCATTTTGAAACACTCTGCGTTGCATCGCCGACAAGCAGGCCTACATTGTCAAAGTCCATTTTCAGCGATACCGGGGCGAGCTTGTTTAAGTATTCAAAAACTTCTACGACCTTAACCATTTTCCGCTCCTTTCATCTGCTCCAGCTCACATATCATATTTTCAATTAACGTTTTCCAAGCGTCAAGCGAGGCGTCAGATGCGTTTTCCAGTCCTTTCACGGCTGATTTAAAGCGCTTAATATGCTTATCGATGACCGCGTCAAAGTACGGTGAGTCTTTTACAAGCTCGTACTTTCCGACGTAGAGCTCTGCGTCCTTGTACCTCGTGCTTTCACCGGGCTCGGCGCATATGATCTGACATAAAACGGCATTATCTTTAATGTATGACTCTTTTGTTATGCAAAAGCCGTTGTTAACGAGCCAATATCTGAGGATCTCCGGCTTTGTTACCGGATGCAGAATGAGCTTATAGTCGCTGCGCTCCTCCCATTCCGGTATATCATATAAGCCGCGGTCAAGGATGCCGGTGATCGTGTCTCCGCCCATCCCCGCGACTATAACGGTGTCTACCATGCTGCCGTCTATGCCGTCGAGTCCATTGCAAAGCACAAGCTCAACATCGTCAATTCCGGCCTCATACAGGCCGCGCTGCGCCTTTTTAAGAGGCCCTTCGTTTATATCACAGGCTGCAATATAGCCATTATATCCGCCGCGTCGGAGCATGATAGGCAATATCGCATGATCAGTGCCTATATCGGCAATGCCGCGTCCTCCGGAGGCCATAGACGCTATAAATTCAAGTCTGCTGCTCATAAAACCTCTCCATATACGACGAAAAGCCGGGTGCCCCGGCTTTTCACTTAGTGCTTTTTACAGAGCCAACAGATATGCCTTGAGCTCAACGATGAACTCGTCAGGATCAACACCGTGTGCGGCGCAAGCCTGCTCAAGACTCTCAGAGGTGGCTAAGGCGCAGCCGAGGCAGTGCATGCCGAGCTCCTGGAATTTAGGCATCGCTTCGGGGAAATTGGTCAGTATCTCTGAAATAATGGTTTCTCTGTTGATGTCCATAATCTTAAGCATTTCCATTGTTTATATCTCCAATCATAAGATTTAGCAAAATAAAGAACGGGACGTCAGGAGGACGCCCCACTCTATACCTGCGGCCGAGAGCCTCAGGCCTGTTCCTTCATCTTTGCAAAGCATTCGCTGCAGTATACGGGACGATCGGACTTGGGCTCAAAGGGAACCTTCGCCTCGCCGCCGCAAGCTGCGCAAACTGCGGTGAAGAACTCACGGGGACCGCGTGCTGCGTTTTTGCGAGCGTCACGGCATGCCTTGCAGCGCTGGGGCTCGTTCTGGAAGCCGCGCTCTGCATAGAATTCCTGCTCGCCTGCGGAGAACACGAACTCCTGACCACATTCTTTGCAAATTAAGGTCTTGTCTTCGTACATTGTAAATCCTCTCTTTGAAAATCTCGCCTGTCGGCTTTTATATGCGTCAGCTATTGCTGATATCGCCTGATTTAAGCATTTGCGCTGTTTTGCGCCTTATCCTTTGTATTGCATTATCAACAGCCTTGTCGCCCTTGCCGGTGAGCTTGGCTATTTCTTTATAGCTGAGCCCTTCAAGATAATAGGTTAAAACCGACCTTTCATATTTTGAAAGCATGTTGACCAAGGATAAATATAATTGTTCTGTGTACTTTTTGTTCTCTCTTGCCAGAACCTGCTCTTCAGGAGATTTCTGAAAAAATTCAGCGCATGTAACTGCCTGGGTCTGGGATTCATCTGAGAGTATCAACTCTAAAGGTACGCGATTGTTTAACGGATCATGTTTTAAGCTGGAAGCAGATTTGACTGCTGAGCGCAATCTGTTTCTTATGCACCATTCGGCAAAGGTCTTAAATGAGGCATTATAACCGGGCTTGTATCGCCTTACTGCCGAAAGCAGACCAAACATTCCCTCCTGAATAAGATCCTCACTCTCTCCCCCCGCAAGGAACAGAGGGCGCGCGCAAACACGAACGAGGCGCATATATCGGGAAACAAGCTCTTCCTCGGCATTGCTGTCGCCCTCGGCGGCAAGCTTCTGTAAATCATTATCTTGTAAGCCGTCGTATAAAAACATATAAAACCACTTTTACTTCCAACTATACTAGTATAGTATATATCATTTTTGTTGAAAGTCAATATAATTACAGCGAAAAAACACCGAAATTTCAAAAATTCAGAGCCTATATGTCTATTTCCTGCTGCCCGAGCTGCTGTATGCCCAGATGCTCATAGGTTTTCCGCGTTACACAACGGCCGCGCGGTGTGCGTGTAAGAAATCCCTGCTGGAGAAGATACGGCTCGTAGACATCTTCAAGCGTGACGGAATCTTCATTTATAGTCGCTGCCAGCGTCTCAAGTCCGACGGGCCCGCCGTTATAAAACTCGATTATGCTGCGAAGCATCCTTCTGTCGAGAGCATCAAGACCGCTTTTATCGACCTCAAGGCGCGATAGCGCCATATCGGCAACATCCTTGGTTATCACGCCGTCCGCTCTGACCTGCGCAAAGTCGCGCACACGGCGCAGCATCCTGTTTGCAATTCGCGGAGTTCCGCGAGAGCGTGACGCTATTTCAACAGCGCCGTCACGCTCTATTTCGATGCCGAGTATGTCGGAAGATCTCTCTATTATGCGTCTGAGCTCGTCGACGTTGTAAAGCTCCAGCCTTAGAGTAACGCCGAACCTGTCACGTAAGGGCGCCGTGAGCTGACCTGAACGCGTCGTTGCTCCAATGAGCGTGAACCTCGGAAGCTCAAGGTGCAGTGAGTTTGCCGACGGTCCCTTGCCCAGTATTATATCGATCGCATAATCCTCCATGGCGGGATACAGTATCTCCTCGTATGCTCTGTTCAGCCTGTGTATCTCATCGACGAAAAGTATATCTCCCTCGTTGAGGTTTGTCAGCATGGCAACAAGATCACCCGGCTTTTCTATCGCAGGACCCGAGGTTATGCGCATATTCACGCCCATCTCATTTGCTATAACAGCCGCGAGCGTAGTTTTGCCGAGTCCGGGGGGGCCGTGCAGCAGCACATGGTCGAGCGGCTCATTACGCAGGCGCGCAGCATCGATGAAAACGCTGAGATTATCCTTGGCCTTCTCCTGCCCTATATATTCGTTTATGGTTCTCGGTCTGAGGCTTCCCTCTCCAGCATCCTCCGGCAGTACCGAAGAGCTTGTTACCACGGGAGTCTCCTCAAGGCCTTCTGAAAAGTTGATGCTCATTTGTTATTTCCTCTACATAAGGTTTTTTAGTGCCGCCTTGACTATCTGCTCGGTCTCCATATTGCTAATATCAATGCCCTTAAGCGAGGCGTTTATCTCTGCCGTACCGTAGCCGAGAACCATAAGAGCGGCAATGGCATCGCTTTTGCTCCTGCTGTCGGCGGCAGTCTGCGTCATCACTGCCGGCATCTCGGAAGCGGCAGAGCCGCCCATTTCCTTGGAAACCTTGTCCTTAAGCTCGAGTACAACGCGCTGCGCTATCTTTTTCCCGATGCCCTGAGCCGCGGTTATAGCCTTATAGTCACAGTTCATTACAGCCATTGCGAGCTCCTCCGGCGTTACGGCACACAGGATTGCCTGCGCCGCCTTCGGGCCTATGCCCGAAATGCTCAGCAGCATTTCAAAGCAGCGCTTTTCGCTGAGGGAGGCAAAGCCATAAAGCTCAAAGCTGTCCTCCTTTATGCACTCGGATATATACAGCTTTACTTTTTCATTGAGCTTCACGCGTGACAGTGTACTGCTTGTTGTATTGACGGCATAACCGACTCCGTTACAGTCAATAACGGCAAGGTTTAAATCAATATCCGAAACTACACCGCTTAAATGGTAGAACACAGTCCTTCTTCTTCCTTTCGACTAAGTAGTGAGGTACTGCTGCGGGCATGGCATATAGCCAGTGCCGCAGCGTCGGCCGCATCATCGGGCTTTGGTGCCGACGGCAGGCTGAGTATGCGCTTTACCATCTCGATCACCTGATTTTTTTCCGCCCTGCCATAGCCGACAACAGCCTGCTTGACCTGAAGCGGCGTGTATTCAAACACCCGAACTCCTGCGCGGTAAGCTGCAAGCAGTATGATACCTCGCGCATGTGCAACTGATATTCCGGTCGTAATATTTGTATTGAAAAAAAGCTCCTCAATCGACATGACATCCGGAGAAAACGTGCTTATGAGCTCATTCATATCGCAGAATATCCTGTCGAGCCTGCTTGAGAGCGAAGTATGCGCCGGAGTGCTTATAACGCCGCAGGTCACGAGTTTCATTTTGGCCTTGTCCGTATCCACTACCGAAAAGCCAACCGTGGCAAGCCCGGGGTCAATACCCAAGATACGCATATTTATCACATCCTATTTAGTGATTTTATCACAATGCCCCTCATTATACAACAAAAAGTAAACCTGCAGAGTGTACTTTTGCTTTTGCCGTATAAGCTCTTTGTAAATTTTCCTTAACACGGCTTGCCATATATAGACGTTGGAATTATAATTAAATTCAAGCTTATATTCGGAGGGGATTATGAAAAATTCCGTTAATGACAAAATTTTTAACTATATGTTCAATGCTCTGTGGAAAAATCGCCGAGAGGACCTCGAACGCGCCGTTTCCGCTATCAAGTCCGGTGAAAAGCGCAGTGTCAAATCCGATGCACTAAAAAAATGGTTCATTGAAATGACCGGACAGACGAAGGAGCTTACGGCAGAGCAGCTCGACGAACTTAAAAGCGTATGGGGCGATATATGGGATACCGGTCTTGTCGATCCTCTTTGGGTACGGGTTTACAGTGACAAAACAGGGATATACAGCCCTGAATATGTCGGCAGCGATATTCATTACTACAATATTGAGTGGAACAGGATAGATTACGACTATCTGCGGGCGTTCCTCGACAAAAACTATATGGATGTATTGCTCCCCTGCGTCAAGCACCCTGTTACTCTTATAAGGAAGATACATGGACAGTATCTTGACATGGATTTCAGGCCGATAAGCAAAGCTCAGGCTGTAGATAAACTATACGAAAATCTCGATCCCGGCGTTGTTATAAAGATCAGCCGCGCGAGCAGCGGTGGAAAAGGCGTGCGCTTTCTCGGAAAAGACAGCACAAGAGACGATATCTCCGACGCGCTTGATGTTGATCCCGATGTTGCCGTCCAGCTTGTTATGCAGCAGCATCCCGAAATGGCTAAGATGAACGCCTCTTCGGTCAACACGATCCGCATAATATGCATAATCCTTGATGGCGAGTCGATACCTCTCTCCGCTGTTGTCAGGATAGGAAACAGCGGAAGCCGGGTTGATAACTTCAGCAGCGGCGGCATTGGCTGCGGAGTAAAACCAGACGGGAATCTCAATAGCTGCGGCTATACTCAAAAGGGCGAAAGATATGATGTACACCCGAACGGATTTGTCTTCAGTGAGGGCTTTGTGCCTAATTTCGATAAGGCTCTGGAGGCAGTCAAACGTTGTCACATGCGTGTTCCCATGTTCGGCGTTGCCTCATGGGATATAGCTATAGATACATACGGCGAGCCGGTGCTTATAGAGTACAACGTCGGTGGCGCAGGCATTGATATTCACCAGTACAATAACGGTCCTATTTACGGAAAATACCGAGAACGTATAATCTCCGATGCGTTTAAAAACTACACTAAAAAAAGCGCAACACTTGATTTTAACTACTCTATCGCTCACAATGAAGTAACGGTCTATAACGGAAGTCAAGCTGTGCGCGATCTTATAGTTCCCGCCTTCATAGACGAATGTCCGGTTCGCAAAATAGCCGAAAGTGCGTTTAAAAACAGCAAAAAGCTCGAACACCTCATAGTTGAAGCAGAGCTCGATGAGATAGGATATTTGACCTTTTATAACTGCGCAAGGCTAAAAAAAATAGAGTTTAAAAGGGCTGTGGGCACCATATCGCGTTCGGCGTTCAACCGCTGCACAGCACTTGAAACAGTCACTCTACCCAATGGCTGCAAAAAGATATGCACATATGCCTTCAGAACATGCAGGAGCTTGAGCAAAATAACTATTCCAGATTCGGTTGAAGTCATAGAGCCAGACGCGTTTCTCGAATCGTCCAATGTTGTTATCTGCTGCAAAAAAGGCAGCGCTGCGGAGCGCTACGCAATAGAAAACGGCATAAAATATCACAACTGAACATTTATGCGTAAAAACTGCTGTGCTACCGGCACAGCAGTTTTTATTATCCGTTATGAGCTCTCGGGTGAGCTTTGTTATATACATCCTTGAGCTGTTTCTTAACCAGCTGAGAATATATCTGCGTGGACGATATGTCAGAATGTCCGAGCATTTCCTGGATTGAATGCAGATCGGCACCGTTTTCGAGCAGATGTGCGGCAAAGGAATGGCGCAGCGTGTGCGGTGTAATCGTTTTTTCAATATGCGCTTTCTGCTGATAGGATTTTATGATTTTCCAAAAGCCCTGCCGGGACATACGCTCTCCGCTGATGTTTACAAACAGTGCCTGCTCCATGGGCAGCGCTATCATTTGCGGGCGAACAAACTCAATATACTCATTAAGTGCCTTGACCGCAGTCGAATACAGCGGTATAAGCCGCTCTTTATCCGTGTTCGTTGCGCATCTTACAACTCCGGCAGAGGTGTTGACATCACTAATGTTAAGCGCGATAAGCTCGCTGACTCTTATACCTGTCGCGTACAGAAGCTCCAGCATGGCTCTGTCACGGTATCCCTTTGCATCGGTGCAGGAGGGCTGCTCAAGCAGAAGGTCGACCTCCTTACTCGTGAGTATTTGCGGAAGCTTATGCTGACTTTTCTCCGGAGCGAGCTTGCCGGTAGGGTTTTTCTTCACATAGCCGCTGTCGCATAATACGCCATACATGCACTTAAGCGAAGCAATGGCTCTCGACACTGTGGCAACGGATTTCCCATTACCCTTGAGCCAGTCAATATACTCTGTGAGGTCATCTTCGGCTGCGGACACAATGCTCTCAGACGTATGGGTCTCCATGAAGTCTCCAAACTGCCTGACATCTCGCATATAAGAACTGAGGGTATTTTGGGAGCTCTTTTTTACTTCGACAAGATACTTATTGAATACTTCAAGGCACTCAGAATTAAGCATCCGGCAACCCCCCTTTCTTTCATTCTATAAGATAAACATCGCCGCAAATATGATTGCAGCCAGAATCAGTACGAGCGAAACGGAGCTGAACACGTTAAGCTCATGTCTGAGCTTATGGTCGGCTCGGATAAATGCCCGCAGCTTCGGCGACAATGAAAAAACACAGTCAGAAATATATGTAATCGCCACAATAAAAGTAAAAATCAACGCGATGAATATGAAAAAATCCGCCGAGAACAGCTTCAAGTCCGAATATAAATATGAAATAATCTCTATTACCGCGCCGCACGCTGCCGAGACAAGCACACTGAGCGCTCTCGCAGACGGTATAACAAGACAAGCAGCAGCGGCAAAAAGCAGAGCTACAAGGCATATCCACGCTGATATTTGCGCCGACTGGCGGATAGACATAATACTATCCGCAGCATTCCAAATGAGCAGCGCTGCCGAGACCGCCCCTAAGGCGAACGCAGCCGTTATCAGCATCAGACTTAAAGTAAAAGCAGGTGAAAAGCCAGCAATTTTGCGTAAATTAATATTATCCATCAGCTCTCCTCACATCAAATAAATCAGCAGAGAATAACTCATGGATT
>URAL01000023.1 GCA_900545805.1 uncultured Eubacteriales bacterium
ATGCTCAAAGCTAAAAATACAGAGGCAAGCAAACGCTTGCCTCTGTATTTTTAGCGATATGTTGTGCTTGTGAACTCAACGCCGTCTGCTGGATAGCAAAACTCCTGTTGTTGTGTTTTCACAGCTCGGCAATGACCTCGCACTCGACGAGAACATCCTTGGGCAGACGGGCGACCTCGACGCAGCTTCTTGCAGGATATGGTTCGGTGAAATACTGCGCATATATGCCGTTTACGAGACCGAAATCGTCCATATTCTTGATGAATACGGTGGTTTTTACGACCTTAGACATGTCGCTGCCGGCTGCCTTGAGCAGCTCCGAGAGGTTTTTGAACACCTGATGCGCCTGAGCCTCGACACCTTCGGGTACAAGACCGGTAGCGGGATCAATTCCGACCTGGCCGGAGGTATATACCATGCTGCCGACTATCTGAGCCTGGGAATATGGGCCTATTGCCGCGGGAGCCTTTGTTGTGGATACGGTTTTCATTAAATTTTCCTCCTCAGTTATTTAATCTTACTATAAAGCCCTTGCCGCCGAGCGCGCGCAGGAGCCTTTCGCCATGCTCCTTGCCGCCGACCTCGCAGGCTATGTGCACGTTTGTCTGATTTGGATTGAGCCCGGCACTGAGCCTGTCGTGCTCAACAGTAAGTATATTAGCGCCCTGCGCCGCAATATCGTTCAAAAGCTTTACCAGACTGCCGGGCTTATCAAGCAGTGTAACGGTAAATCTCAGACGGCGGTTTCGCACAACAAGACCCTGCGCAATGATACGCTGTATGAAGCTGACGTCAATATTGCCGCCGGAGAGCAGGCATGCGACCTTTTTGCCCCGGACGTTGACCTTGCCCTTCAGAACCGCCGCGACAGGAGTTGCGCCTGAGGGCTCGACTATCTGCTTGCAGCGTTCCATGAGCAGCAATATCGCTTCGGATATCTCATTATCGTTAACCGTGACAACATCGTCGGCGTAGCGGTTTATGAGCTCCACCGTAATGTCGCCGGGCGATTTGACCGCTATGCCGTCGGCGATAGTGGAGACAGAGTCAGTGCATATGTATTTTTTCTCGCGGAAAGACTGCGCGATGGCGTCTGCACCCTCTGCCTGAACGCCGATGACATTAACACGCGGATTTATCTGTTTTATGCAGGCGGCTATGCCTGCCAGAAGTCCGCCGCCGCCCGCCGGTACGATGACTACATCGGCAGTCGGAAGGTCACCTAGTATTTCAAGGCCGAGTGTACCCTGGCCGGCGATGACATCAAGATCATTGTAAGGATGCAGAAACGTTGAACCCTCTGTTTCGCAGACTGTGCAGGCCATTTCGTATGCGTCGTCGTAGCAGCTGCCATGCAGAATTACCTTAGCTCCATAGCCCTCAGTAGCCTGTATTTTGGCTATCGGCGCGCTCTCGGGCATGACTATTGTTGCGGGAATACCGAACTTGTGCGCCGCATAAGCAACGCCCTGTGCATGGTTTCCGGCGGAGGATGCAACGACGCTTTTAACATCACCGCGCTCGACAAGCACCGCAATTTTATTGCTTGCACCGCGAATCTTGAACGAGCCTGTTTTCTGGCGGTTTTCGCATTTGAGATATATTTCTCCGCCTGTCATGGTTGAAAAGGTTGTGGACATATCGAGTTCAGTGTGATGAAGTATGGGATTGAGCCTCTTGGCTGCAAGCTCAATGTCCTTAAGCTGTAATTCCATCCGGTTCACCTCTCATAGTTTGTATTTAAATTTTACTTCATTCGGCCGGAATATACAAGAGCTTTGCCCTAAAAAATGTCCGCAACAGAGGTACAAATTCGTAATGCGTCCACGCTGCGAGCACAAATGACTTTCCTCAGCCGATTGCCTTTAAATTATCGACAAAGCTTTTCATCTCCTTGCGGCTTTTAAGCTGTCTGCTCTGCTCAATGATGCGCTTTTGCTGCTGTGTGTCGAGTGCGGAAAAGTATAAAAAAGCATCAGTATTACGCATCAGCGCCATTCCGAGGCCGAGCGGAAGCTCGGCGCTTTTGCCTGTATTCATAATATCACCTCGTTTATATTTTTTCGCAGATGTCATAAAAAATACGCCGCAGCGCGGCGTATTTTAAAAAGTTAATTTTTGTACGGCAGGGAGGTAAAGCAGCTCGTGTCGGGCTGCCCGCCGATCGTCCAGCCCGAGCCGGAGCTTACGATGGGGATAGAGCCTGTAAAGCCGCCGTCGGTAACGAAGTGTATCACGGAGCTTCCGTCGGTCGAGGTAAAGCGCAGCTTTGTGCCCTTTGCGAGCAGGCTGCCGTTTGAGAGCGTGATGCTTTTTGAGGTGGTGACATATGTTGTATTGTTATCGAAAACAATGTCACCGGTGGACTTGGCAAAGGTATTATCCGACAGCGTGTACACGCTCTTGACCTTGTATGTGCCGAGAATGTTCATTTCAGTATCCAGCACGAGCTTGCCGTCTTCAAAGTCCTTTATAGTGCCGAGAGCATAGCTTTGGCTGTTAAACAGCGCAAGATGCAGCGGGCGACTCTCTCCCGCCGAGTAAAGCACGGCACAGGTGATGCTCTGGCCGTTTGCATCCTTACCGTCGAGGTATATCTCTCGCACACCGTCGCCGTCAAGGTCGAACAGGCGGACGCTGCCGAGCTCCGTTATACCTGTCGTGACGCCGGTAGTGCTGCCGTTTGCTTCAATATTGAGTATGGTCAGACCCTGCTCGTCGGCAGCCGTGCTTATAGTTTCGTCCTTATTGTCTCCGTCAATATCGCCGGTGTAGGGCAGGCGCGAGGTTATGACCGTGCCTGAGCTTGCATTTGGGTCTGTTACCTTGACAGCGCCGTTTTCGTCCAGCGAGAGGAGACGTATCTCCTGCGTGGCGTCTGCGAGCTTAAAGCGCACGACCATACCGGGGGTCGTCCCCTCAAGCTGTGCGTTTATTGCAAGCGCGGCGCCGTCGGACATGTCGCTGCAAGCAAGTATCTGCTTCAATATATTATATGTTTTCGCGGATTCGTTGTAGCTTATCGTGTAAACGTCAAGATCGTAAATACTGCCGCTTGCAGACAGGATAAGCGACTTTATATCCTCCGCTGCGGGACTTCCGAGGAAGGTGAGATCAGCTGCCGAATTATCGGCAGCAAATTCAACGCTTACATCGCCCTCTGAGCCGTCAAGATCCGCTGAGGGGATGTAGTCCTTGCTTATAACGTCGCCGAGCTCGGAGTATGGCACGGTAAATTCGTAAAATCCGGCGGCTGCGTCGGCTATCTCGCCGGGGTTTGCGATTATGACGATGCCGTCGGCGGACAGATACCAGTGCCCGTCGGACACCAGAGACTTTATCGTCTCGGTATAGCCCTCGTTGAAGAATACGCCCCGGTACTTGGGATCTTCGTTAAAGGACACGAGTATTTTCTCCGAAACGGTGTTAACGAGCTTTTCGCTGCTGCTGCCGAGGTCGGCAAGCTTCAGCTCATCTCCGGTCTGCGGATCATAGCTTATGCCGCTTATCTTAAGCGTATTCACCGTGCCGAGGGAGGCGCGGTCAACAACGCGCAGAGAGATGACTCCACTGTCAGCACGCTGAGATCTTATTGTGCGCTCCATCCCGAAGGCGCTGAGCCCTTTCGCCGTACCGTCGCCGATATTCTGCGTGTAATGTCCGTAATTATCCTGATAGGTCTTAGTGGTATATTCGGTCGCCAGGGCTTCGAGGCTTTCGTTGATCTTCGCGGCCGCATCGCTGCGCTCGGGCATGAAAACGGTAGGGGACATGTAAGAAACGTTATCATCGCCCGTTTCCGTCGCCATTTCGATGACCACATCGCCGCCGCAGCTTCCGGCATTTGCGTTTATTATCTTGTGATCCTCCGTCACGGTGATGTCGATGCGCGCCTTATTGGAAAAATCATCGACGAAGGACTTGGTCGAAAGGATGTTGAGCTCCTTATCGTAGATACATATGCTGTACTCGATATCGGCGCGTTCGGTGCTCTCGGCCTTGTCTCCGGCGAAGTCAAAGTGAATGACGCTTCCGGCCTTGATGGCGGACTTGTCCGCATTTTCAAATGAATCCGAGCCGTCCTCTGTGCCGCAGGAGACGGTAAAAACGTCGCTTGCCTGCATTGTTATATATACGCCGCACTCGCGCTCAGCCTCGCCGGTATCCTTTTTCCCGCATGCGCAGAGGGATAAAACGCAGCAGAACGCCAATGCCATAGCTATAAATTTTCGCATATTATCAACTCCATTCCAAATAATTATAGCATGACTGTGCCGCAAAATCCACTGCCTGAAAAATTGTTTATAAAAACGTAAAAACTCCCCGCCTCGGCGGGGAGCTTTTGTGCTGTTATTCGTGACCGTGGTCGGGATAGTGGACGTGCAGAAGATCGTGAGCTCTGCCGCGTAGGAGGGCATAAACCAGGTCTAGCGCGGTGTTCTGCTCGACCGAGCGCAGCGTGCATTTTTCGTCGGCGTTGAATATGCCCTGAGTTCTGATTCTCTTCTGGGCAATGTCGGCTGACGGCTGACCGCCGCCGCCGATGCATCCGCCCGGGCAGGCCATGATCTCGACGAAGTGGAAGAATTCCTCGCCGCTTTCGATCTTTTCAATGAGCTTGTCGGCATTGCCGAGTCCGTTTGCAACGGCGATCTTCAGCGTTAAATCGCCGGCCTTGACCTCGAAGGCTTTTATGCCCTCAAGACCGCGCACGCCGCATTCGGCGACGCTTGCTATCTGCTCCGCCGTGACCGTTCCGAGAACGTGGCGGATAACTGCCTCGGTAACGCCGCCGGTTGCGCCGAAGATGACGCCAGCGCCCGTGTACTCAGCAAAGGGATCATCCGGCTCGGTGTCGGGCAGATTTGCAAAATCAATTCCGGCCTCCTTTATCATCCTGACGAGCTCCTGCGTGGTGAGCACGAGGTCAATGAGCCTTTCGCCGTCCTTCACAAGCTCGGGACGCGCAGCCTCGGCTTTCTTGGCCGTGCAGGGCATTATTGCGACCGAGTACAGCTCATCGTCGGTGTAGTGCTGCCTGAGGATAGCGCCGAACATTTCCATCGGTGAGCCGCAGGTGGAGACCTGAGGCATGAGATGCGGATGCATGTTCTCAACATGCTTTATCCAGCCCGGACAGCATGAGGTGAACATGGGAAGCTTTGCGCCGGTCTTGAGCTTTTCCATAAACTCCGCCGACTCCTCCATGATGGTGAGGTCGGCCGTCAGCGAGGTGTCGAAAACATAGTCAGCACCGAGCATCTTGAGCGCGGTGACTATCTTGCCCATGACGGGCTGAGAAGCCGGAAGGCCGAACTCCTCGCCGATACCGACACGAACCGACGGGGCGACCTGAACGGCTACCTTTCTGACCGGATCGTATATTGCCTCCCAGAGCTTTGAGACCTCGTTTTTGATCAGCAGCGCACCGGTGGGGCAAACTGCCGCGCACTGGCCGCAGCCGACGCATTTTGTATCCGCAAGCTTGTTCTCAAAGCCGCAGGAGATGTAGCTCTCCATGCCACGCTCGGCAAAATCAATGGCGTGGATATTCTGTACCTCCGAGCACATTCTCACGCACTTGCCGCAGAGTATGCACTTTGAGGGATCGCGCACTATGGAAAGCGAGGAATTGTCTATGGGCAGCTTGGAGTACTCGATCGGGAAGCGGATTTTGGTTACATTATAGCGCTTGGCATAGGACTGGAGCTTGCATTTTTCGGACTTTTCGCAGGTGGTGCATTCCGATCTGTGGCTTGCAAGCAGCAGCTCAAGTATCATCTGGCGGTGCTTTCTCAGACGAGCGGTGTTGGTCTTGATGACCATGCCGTCCTTGGGAAGCATGGAGCAGGCAGCCTCAACGCCGCCGCGTTCGTTTTCGACCACGCACAGGCGGCAGCCGCCGTATATCGAAAGGCTTTCGCAGTAGCAAAGGTTCGGTATGTCGATATGATATTTGCGTGCGACCTCAAGGACATTGCGTTCATTCTCAAATTCACAGCTTATTCCGTCTATGATCATGTTCTTCATATCATCATACCTCCTTTATCGCGTGCTTCGGGCATCCGTTCTTGCATTCGCGGCACTTGATGCACTTTTCGGGGTCAATCTTGTGCGGCTTGCGAAGCTCACCGGTTATTGCGCCGACAGGGCACAGCCTTGCGCACTTTGTACAGCCGATGCACTTGAGCGGATCTATCCACATCGTGCACAGGCTGCGGCATGCACCGGCCGGGCACTTCTTATCAACGATATGCGCAATGTACTCGTCCTTGAAATATTTGAGTGTGCTGAGTACGGGGTTCGTTGCGGTCTTGCCGAGGCCGCACAGCGAGCAGGTCTTGACAACGCTTGAAAGCTCTTGAAGCATCTCGATATCCTCGAGCTTGCCTTCACCGTGGGTTATGCGCTCAAGTATCGCCTGGATCTTGGGTATACCCTCGCGGCAGGTAGCGCATTTGCCGCAGGATTCCTTCTTCGTGAAGTTCATAAAGAAGCGGGCTATCTCGACCATGCAGGTATCGTCACCCATGACGACCAGACCGCCGGAGCCGATTATGGCGCCGATCTTTTTGGTCGACTCAAAGTCAAGCGGCATATCAAGGTGCTCCTCGGTCAGACAGCCGCCGGACGGGCCGCCTATCTGAACGGCCTTAAAGACTCCGTTTTTAACGCCTCCGCCTATGTTGAATACTATCTCACGCAGAGTTGTGCCCATTGGAACCTCTATAAGGCCGGTGTGCTTTATATTGCCTGTCAGAGCGAAGGCCTTAGTGCCGGTGCTGGTCTCGGTGCCTATGCCGCGATACCATGCCGCGCCGCGCTCGATGATTGGCGGAACGTTTGCAAAGGTCTCAACGTTGTTCAGAGAGGTCGGAGCATCGAACAGACCCTTATCAACGCTTCTGGGAGGCTTGGTTCTGGGCATGCCGCGCTCACCCTCTATAGAGGCTGTCAGCGCCGAGCCCTCGCCGCAGACGAACGCGCCTGCACCGCGGTTTATGTGCAGTCTGAAATTCTTGCCGGAGCCGAGAATGTTTTCGCCAAGTATGCCGTGCGCTTCATCATCGGCGATTGCCATTTTAAGACGCTCAACCGCCAGAGGATACTCTGCTCGAACGTAAATGTATCCTTCTTCGGCACCGGTTGCGATACCGGCGATTATCATGCCCTCTATCATCCTGTGCGGATCGCCTTCCATAATGGAGCGATCCATAAACGCGCCGGGGTCGCCCTCGTCGCCGTTGCAGACGATGTATTTTACGGGTGCGTCCTTGTGAGCTGCGACCTGAGCCCACTTCTTGCCGGTCGGGAAGCCGGCTCCGCCGCGGCCGCGCAGACCCGAATCGGAGACCTCCTTGACGACCTCCTCCGGCGTCATGTCGAACAGCGCCTTTTCAAGGGCGGTGTAGCCGCCGACGGCGATGTACTCCTCAACGCTTTCGGCGTTTATATGTCCGCAGTGCTCAAGAGCAACGCGGGTCTGCTGCTTATAGAAGGGGATATCCTCCTGACGAACATAGCTCTCGCCGTCATCGTGATAAACAAGGCGGTCTATGACCTCGTTGTTGAGAATCGTTTTCTCAACTATCTCCTCACAGTCGTCGACTGTGACCTTTATGTACAAAAGGCCCATGGGTTCGATGCGCATCAGAGGCCCCATCTGGCAGAAGCCGTGGCATCCGCTGTGCTTTAAGCCGATCGATTCGTCATGGCTCTCATGCTGCAAAACCACGTCAATGCGCAGTCCGCGCTCCTCCATGAGCTGCTTCATCCTGTCGTAAACCTTAAGCGAACCGCCGGCGACACAGCCTGAGCCGCCGCAGATAACGACCTGCTTATACTGACAGTCGAGAGCATTTTTATATTCCTTGCGACATTCAATAAGCTGCTGTCTGCTTTCTATTCTCATACCGTCTCAGCCTCCCTCAATTCCTGAATGAGAGCATGCATCTTCTCAGGAGTCATGGCCGGATGCACAACATCATTGACAGTGCAGACCGGTGCAAGGCCGCAGGCGCCCAAGCAGGAAACACGCTCGATGGTGAACAGTCCGTCGGCTGACATATGCTCCTCCGGCTTCATTCCGGTCGCCGCGTAAAGAGCCTCCTGGACATCGTCGGACTTTCTGACGTGGCACGCCGTGCCGTTGCAGACCTTTATAATATATTTACCCTTTTCGTTCATCGAGAAATTCTCATAGAATGTCGCGACTCCGAAAATCTCCGCCTCGCTCTCGCCGACCTTTTCGGCAATGTAACGAAGCGCATCCTCCGGCAGGAAGCTGTACTCGGCCTGTACATCCTGCATGATAGCAATAACCCTGGTCTTATCGCAGTCGTATTTTTCAAGCACACTGTCGATAAAGCCGAAATCAACCTTTACCAAATAAATCATCCTTTCTATACAACTTCTTCTTACACCTTAAAAAATAACTTGCTGATTTTATTATAGAGAAAAACATTTTTTGTGTAAAGAATAATTATTTTTTTGCTAATTTCGGTTTTCAAAAAAAGAAAAAATACAGAAGCAAATGTTTGACAAAAATATGTCAAAGTGCACTGAAGCAGGCCGATGATATTATACAACTTGACGATAAAAAATGGATGTCCTATGGCATTTTCACTAAAAAATTCAACAGAAAATGTATACAGAGTCTATTTTCGTGTGTGAAAAAAAGAACGCTCCGATAAAGGAAAAAACTTGACAATACAACGGTTTCAGGTATAATAGAAATAGAAAGTGTCTCATATGAGACAAAAAGGAGACGCCCATGAGGTTAAGCGCGGTTCAATTTTCACAGCTGAGGCAGGCAAGTATTTTTTATGCCGTTCCGGTATCGACAATTGAAAAGGTGCTGGCTTCGCCGTACTGCGAGCTCAGAAGCTATAAAAAAGGACAGCTTGTATACACTAAGACAGACTTCTCGCGCAGTCTCGGAATTGTGCTTTCGGGGAGCCTGAGAGTCACCAAGGGCAACGCGGGCGGCCATGCGATGATAATGAGCACGCTCGGCTCTGCCTCACTCTTCGGCGCGGCTGCGCTTTTTAATGACGAGCCGGAGTACGCTGCGGATATATTCGCCCTGTGCGATACTCAGATCGTTTTTTTCGAGCAGCGCCTTGTTCACCGTATGCTGCGCTTTGAGCCGCAGATTGCGGTCAATTATATTAAATATCTGTCAGACAGGATAGTGTTTTTAAATAAAAAAATGTACTTTCTCAGCTCGGGAACCGCAGAGCAGCGGCTTGCAAGCTTCCTGCTTGATAATCTGCCCGTCGGGCAGCCGGCCGAGCTGCCCATGCAGCTGAACAAGCTCTCCCTTGCCCTTAACGTCTCACGCGCCTCGCTTTACAGGGCGTTTGATGCGCTTGAGGAGAGCGGAGCCATAGTAAAAGAGGGCAGAAGCGTTTGCGTAAACGACGCCGAAAGGCTCAAAAAATACATGAGGTGAAAGAAATGAAAAGAATTATATCCCTTATCCTGGCCGTACTCATGCTCGCGTGCCTGTTTACAGGCTGCACGAGCGATGACCCGGCCCCCACAGAGACCACAAGCGTAACAGAGAAGCCCGTCACTATCCGTGTCGGCGCAATGACCGGCCCGACCGCTATGGGCATGGTAAAGCTCATGGACGAAAGCGACAAGGGCGAAAGTGCGAATAAGTACGAGTTCTCGCTCAAAACAGAGGCTTCCGCATTCGCTCCGGCACTGACAAAGGGCGAGATCGACATTGCGGCAGTTCCGGCAAACCTTGCGTCGGTTCTGTATAACAACACCGACGGAGGGGTTAAGGTGCTTGCCGTTTGCGCTACCGGAGTTTTGTACATCGTAGAGCGCGGCGACAGCATAAAGAGCTTTGCCGATCTCGCGGGCAAGAAGCTCTACGCCACCGGCGAGGGCGCAACTCCCGAGTTTGCGCTGCGCTACCTGCTCAAGGCAAACGGGCTTGAGGGCGACAAGGCTCCCACCATCCAGTGGTGCGCCGATACCACCGAGGCGCTGTCCTATATAAGCAAGGACGCAGGCGCGATCGCAATGCTGCCGCAGCCCTTCGTCACCGCGGCTCAGACCAAGGTCGAGGGACTGAGGGTCGCCATTGACCTCAACGAGGAGTGGCAGAAGGCAAATGACGGCGCATCCATGGCCACCGGTGTTATCGTTGCGCGAACTGAATTTGCCGAAAAATATCCTCAGCAGCTTGAGAAGTTCATGCAGGAGTACGCAGAGAGCGTAAAGTTCGTTAATGAGAACACCGAGCAGGCAGCTCAGCTTATCGGCAACTACGAGATAGTGAAGGCTCCCATCGCGCTCAAGGCTCTGCCTTACTGCAATATCTGCTGCCTCACCGGAGATGAGCTCAGGCAGTGCCTGAACGGATACCTGTCGGCTCTGTATAATATGAATCCGCAGTCGGTCGGCGGCAAGCTGCCCGATGACGGTCTGTATTATGCAGCGAAATAATAAGCTCGGCAAGGCGATAGCCGTTGTGTTCGCGCTGCTGCTGTGGCAGATCGCCTCGGCGGCAGTAGACCAGCGCATACTGCTTGTTTCTCCGCTGGACGTTGCCGTGAGAATGACGACAATATGGCAGGTAGACGGCTTTTTATCGTCGGTTTGGTTCAGCTTTTATCACATCGCGGGCGGCTTTCTTCTCGCACTAGTAACGGGCGTTGTGCTCGCAGCGCTGTCCGGCAGGTTTCCGTGGATAGAAACGGCGCTTTGGCCGTTTATGATAACGGTCAAGACCGTGCCGGTCGCGTCGTTCGTGGTCATATGCCTTATATGGCTCTCGGCGCAGAATTTGTCCGTTTTCATATCCTTTCTCATCGTGCTGCCGGTCGTTTACGGCAATGTGCTCGAGGGGATAAAGAGCGAGGACAGGAAAATGCTCGAGGTCGGGCGCGTGTTCAATATGCCGCTGCTTAAGCGCATATTATACATCCATATGCCGCAGCTCAAGCCCTTTATGCTCTCCGCATGCGCAACGTCGCTGGGCATGTCTTGGAAGGCCGGCGTCGCGGCCGAGATAATCGGAACGCCCGACGGCTCCATCGGAAAGCAGCTGTACTACGCCAAGATATACCTTGATACCGACGATCTTCTGTGCTGGACGGTGATTATCGTTATCATAAGCGTCGTGTTTGAAAAGCTGTTCATGCTGCTTGTGCGCAGGTCTTATGCGAGATTGGAGCGTGCGTGATGGAGCTCAAAAGCATATACAAGAGCTTTGGCGAGAATGAAGTGCTGCACGATATAAATATCGTCATCCCGAAGAGCGGCCGAGTGCTTATCTCCGCACCGTCGGGAAGCGGGAAAACGACACTCCTTCGTATCATGATGGGACTTGAAAAGCCCGACTCCGGCGAGATAATAAACCGCCCGAGGCATCAGGCGGCAGTGTTCCAGGAGGACAGACTTCCGGAGGAGTTTACGCCCGTTAACTGCGTGAAGATGACGGCGGCCCACGGTGTTACCAAGGACAGTATTCGCAGACACCTGGCAATGGTCGGCCTTGAGGGGCACTGCGATAAGCCGGTATCCCAGCTTTCGGGCGGTATGTGCCGACGCGTTGCGATAGTAAGAGCCGTACTCAGCGGGGCGGATACAGTTTACTTTGATGAGCCCTTCACCGGCCTTGACGGGGATACGAAAATTCAAGTTATAAAATACATCCTGACTAACTGTGAGGGCAGAACGCTCATATTCGTCAGCCACTGCCCTGACGATGCAGGCTTGCTGAATGCAAAAGAAATCCGTATCTGAGTGATACGGATTTCTTTATAACTATATAACTATGATTATTACGGGCGGAGCCGATTACGGCTTCGCCCGCTTTGAAGGGGGGTGTAGCATATGTTCGTTAGCTTGGAAATAGTTAGGAAGGGAGAATTACAAAACATGTGCCTGTTTTGACAACGAGTAGAGGACACTTATATGTGGCATGGCAAATAACGAACATAGTTATAAACGCATTCAGAGCCGCTATCTGCGTGAGAGACCTGAATTGCGAAAACCTACGCGACTGATTATAGCACATTTCGAGCCGTTGTCAATACAAAAAATAAAAAATTATTTTTACACAATTTCATAATATGTCGCAAATACATCAAGATTTTGAAACAATCACTGCTTCCCGTGCCTGCTGCATATGCGCTTATATATAAGCAGACCTATGAGGCTTATGACCAGTGTTGCGGCAAAAACGGCTGCGGCGAACCAGTAGTTTGAGGTTCCGAGCGCGTTGCCTCCTACGGTAGAGGTGACTATCGCGGGAAGCCTTCCCAGTGAGCAGATAAGCAGCCAAAGCGTGAACTTAATGTCTGTAAGTCCCGCAAAGTAGCACAAAAGATCCTTCGGCGTTCCCGGTATCATAAATATGATGAAAAATATCATATCCCGTTTTGCTGTGGTTTTCAGAAATTTAAGCCTCTTAAGCTTTTCCTCTGGGAAGAAGACCTCGACGAGCGGTACGCCGAAATAACGCACGAGCAGAAAAACCATAACGCTGCCCAAGGTAGATGCGGCAATACACAGCAGCGTACCCTCCACTGCGCCGAAGGCGTAGCCGGCGGCGATCTCGAACGGCTCTCCCGGCAAAACAGCGATAACTACCTGAAGGATTACCATGCCCATATAGGCAAAGCGGCTCCAAATGCCGCTGTCATTTACCCATTGGCGGAACTGTTCGGGCTCGGATGCGAACCTGACAAGAGGCACACCCGCAAACCATATTATGAGCGCCGTTGCGATAACGGCAATTGCTATAGCCGCAATGCCGACGCACTGCTGCTGTTTTTTTGTAAGCAGTATTTTCTTCATTACCTGTAACCGAATAAGCCCGGCTCTGCTGCGGACATTCCTGCTTTTGACGACCGTGCAGCTTACTTGAGCTTGGCGATTTGTTTGCTCAGCCGGCGCGCCTTTTCAACGCGCTCCCTGAGAGCGTCTATGAATATCGCGGCGTCGAGGCTGTATGCCATACCGTCAAAGCCGCGGGCAAAGCCGGCAGCGATACCCTCGACCGTGCCGGTAAAGAATATGCATTTCCTGCCTGCTTTTCGGCAGGCATTAATTATGCGGTCAAGCGCCGCCTGAAACACTGGATTGCTGAAATCTCCCGGCATTCCCATGGAAATGGACAGGTCAAACGGGCCTACAAATATTCCGTCAACACCGTCGAGCGCACAAATTGCTTCAATGGACTCGAGTGCGCCGACCGTTTCGCACTGCGGGATTATAAGCGTCTCGGCGTTAAAATGCGCCATCGTGTCGGGCACGCTGCCCAAACCGTCAAAGCCCCAGCCATCCTTGCGTGAGGGGCAGAAGCCGCGCTGACCTATGGGATAGTAGCGGGCATAGGATATTATGTCCTTGACCTGTTCAACATTATGTACATTGGGGATAATGAGTCCCTGCGCTCCGACATCGAGCAGCTTGAGTATAGCCGGCCGGCTTATCTCACGCACGCGGCATATGGGAGTAACGCCGGCGTTTTCCGCGGCTCTTATGAGCCTTGCACTCGTCTCGGCCTCAATGGGGGAGTGCTCGTTATCAATGATGACGAAGTCTATCCCGCTGCGTCCGGTGCACTCCATTAGGTACTCGCTTGCCGTATCGAAGAATATGCCGATCGGCTGCTCGGCGTTATTGAGCTTCTGCTTGAGTCTGTTATTCATAAAAAATCGCCCTTTTCGTGTTTTATAATGCCATTATACAAACAATTTACACGATTTCAAGTTGTAAATTGTTAATTAAAATGTTATCATCAAGGTATCTGAGAATAATACGAGAGGTTATACATATGAGTGAGTTTTCGAGAGAATATCTTGAGCTGCTGGCGGAAAAATATCCCGACGAGGCTGCCGTATGCTCGGAGATAATAAATCTGCGCGCCATACTTGCCCTTCCGATGGGCACCGAGCACTTCATAAGCGACCTGCACGGCGAGTACGCCGCCGTGCGCCACATATTAAACAACTGCTCCGGCGTTATATCGGAAAAGGTCATGCGCCTTTTCGAGACCGAGATAGGCGAGGAGCGCTGCCGCAGCCTGTGTACGCTTATTTACTATCCGCACGAAAAGCTCAATGCCATGCGCGAGGCGGGCGAATACACGCATGACAGGCTCAAAAGCATCCTGACCACGCTGCGCACTCTTGCCGAAACTCTTTCAAGCAAATACACGCGCAGCTATGTGCGCAAGCAGATGCCGCCGAAATGGAGCTTTGTGCTCGATGAGCTTCTGCATATGCAGCGCGATGAGTATTCAAATCAGGTGCGCTATCACGACACAATCTTGGAATCTATCATATCCACCGGCGCTGCCGACGACGTTATCACGGCGCTTTCTGATATCATAAAGCGTCTTGCCGTCGATAAGCTGCACATAGTCGGCGATATATTCGACCGCGGCCCTGAGCCTGCGCGATTGCTTGATGCACTCATGGATCATCCGAATATAGACATTCAGTGGGGCAATCACGATATACTCTGGCTGGGTGCGGCCTCCGGCAGTCCGGCATGCATTTTCACCGTGCTCAGAATATCTCTTGACTACGGCAATGCGAATCTTCTCGAGCGGCGCTACGGTATAACGCTCCAGCCGCTGTACGATTTCACACGCAAATACTACGGCGAGGCGACGAAGGAGAATGTCAGCATCGCGCTCAATACAATCGGCTTCAAGCTTGAGGGCAGAGTCATCCAGCGCCACCCCGGCTACGGGATGAACTCGCGCCTCATGCTCAACCGCTGTGACTTTGAAAACAACACAGTCATACTCGATGAAGGCGTATATCCCCTCAATATCGACAAGTGGCCAACCATCGACCGCAGGGATCCCTACAGTCTCAATGACGATGAGCTCGACCTCGTAAACGAATACGTTAATCTGTTCCGCGACAGTCAGTCGCTGCACCGTCACATGGATTTTATTTACCGCGTCGGCAGCACCTATCTGTGCTGCAACGGCAACCTCCTGTACCATGGCTGCATACCCATGACAGAGGACGGCGAGTTTGCGCGAGTGCGTCACGGCGGAGTGTGGTACTCCGGCAAGAGCCTTATGGATTACTCCGACATGGTCGTCAAAAACGCCTGGGCAAAGCATGACGAGTCTGCACTGGACATGATGTGGTACCTCTGGTGCGGCAACGACAGTCCCTTCTCCGGCCGCGTGTTCCACACCTTTGAGCGCGGCGTTGTGGACGATCAGAGCACTTGGGAAGAGCCAAAGAACCCATATTTCAGCTTTTGGGAGGATGAGAAGGTCGCCGGTATGATCCTATCCGAGTTCGGCCTTGATCCCGAGAGCGGCCACATCATAAACGGACATACGCCGGTAAAAGCCAAAAAAGGAGAGAGCCCCGTAAAGGCCGGCGGCAAGCTGTTTATCATCGACGGCGGCTTCTGCGAGGCGTATCAGAAAACGACGGGCATTGCTGGATATACGCTGGTATTCAATTCCCACGGCCTGAAGATCAAGGCGCATAAGCCCTTCGAGGGCGTCGCCGCCGCAATAGACGACAATGCCGATATCGAGTCCGAGGCCGTGCAGGTCGAGAGCTTTGAGCGACGGCACTATATCTCCGACTGCGATACCGGAGTCAGCCTGCGCCGCAGGATACAGGCACTTGAGAGCCTGCTCTCGGCCTATCGATCGGGCGAGATACAGGAAAAAGAGTAGAAGATAAAAAAGCCCCCCGAAGCTGTGTGTGAAGCTTCGGGGGGATACTTATTGTTTTATCAGATCCGCTTCCACTTTGCGCCGTTGGGGATATCGGTGACCTCAACACCCTGAGCCTTGAGCTCGTCGCGTATGCGGTCGGCCTCGGCAAAGTTCTTGGCCTTCTTCGCATCGGCGCGAGCTTCAAGCAGCGCCTCGATCCCGGCATCGCTCTCGCCGGATTCAGAGATTACGGTGAATTCGCCTGAACCGGAAACGGCCTGCTTTTTGAGCTCGGCACGCCTTGCATCGGCCTTTTCAATGAGGCTGAGGCTCAGAACGCGGTCAAAGTCCGCGATGACTGCGAGCTTTGTGTCATCATTGGTGTCATATTTGAGCACGTCGTACAGCGCGGTAACGGCAAGAGAGGTATTCAGGTCGTTATCCAAAGCCGCTGTGAACTTTGACTTGAGCGCCGCGACAGCGTCTTCGTCGACTGCCTCGCCCGCAGGCTTTAGCGCCGCGATGCGGTTTATGAGCTTGTTATAGGTGCCCTGCGCGTTGTCGAGGTTTTCCCAGGTAAATACGAGCGACTTGCGATAGTGGCTCTGCAGGCAGAACAGGCGGTAGGCGAGGGGATCGTAGCCCTTATCCTCAAGGAGCGAGACGGTGAGGAATTCGCCCTTGCTCTTGCTCATCTTGCCGGAGTTTGTGTTCAGGTGCAGAACATGCATCCAGTAGTTGCACCATTTGTGGCCGAGATATGACTCGGACTGCGCGATCTCGTTGGTGTGATGCGGGAATGCGTTGTCGATACCTCCGCAGTGTATATCGAGATCCTCGCCGAGGTGCTTCATGGATATGCCGGAGCATTCAATGTGCCAGCCGGGATAGCCAACGCCCCAGGGGGAGTCCCACTTGAGCGCCTGATCCTCGAACTTGGACTTTGTAAACCACAGGACGAAGTCGTTCTTGTTGCGCTTGTTTACGTCCTCCTCAACGCCCTCGCGCACGCCGACATCGAGATCATCGGCATTGAAGTCGTTGAAGATGTAGTAGCGCTCAAGCTTGGAGGTGTCAAAATACACATTGCCGCCGGCAAAGTAGGCATAGCCGGTATCCATGAGCTTGGTGATTATTTTAATGTACTCATCGATGCAGTTTGTCGCGGGCTCAACTACGTCGGGGGTCTTGATGTTGAGCTTAGCGCAGTCGGAAAAGAACGCATCGGTATAGAACTTTGCGATCTCCATAACGGATTTGTGCTCGCGCTTTGCGCCCTTGAGCATCTTATCCTCGCCCTCGTCGGCATCGCTTGTGAGGTGTCCGACATCGGTGATGTTCATGACGCGCTTGACGTTATAACCGGCATAGCGCAGGTACTTTTCAAGCACGTCCTCCATTATGTACGAGCGCAGATTGCCGATATGCGCAAAGTGATACACCGTGGGGCCGCAGGTGTACATCTTGACTATGTCGGGGTGATTGGGGACAAAGTCCTCTTTTTTTCTGCTTGCAGAGTTATAAAGCTTCATATATATTCTCCTTCACGCTCAGGCGCAGTGCTTGAACACGCCGATGTTTTTTACAAAGTATTCAATGCCGGAGTACAGAGTGGTTGCAAGGATCAGCACCCAGCAGATGACCGCGATTACGCCGGGGGCGGGGAACCAGGGCTGCGTTGCGATGATGAGTATGCCGAGGGCTACCATTGTAACGCCGGTCTTGATTTTACCCGACCACGCGGCGGCTATGACAATGCCCTGCTCGACGGCCAGAAGCCGCAGACCCGAAACACCGAACTCGCGCAGCAGAACGACCGCCACGACCCATCCGGGCATGAGCCCGATTTCGACAAAATAGCACATTGCCGACAAAACGAGCATTTTATCGGCCAGCGGATCCATGAACTTTCCGAAATCGGTAACGAGATGATATTTTCGCGCTATCCGTCCGTCAACGAAGTCGCTCAGACATGCGATTATGTAAACCGCAAGCGCCCAGTACGGAAGATCACAGTACAAAAGCACCATGAAAACGGGAACAAGAATTATTCTGCCTATGGTTATCTTGTTGGGTGTGTTCATTGTTATTCCTCCTCGCCAATCAGGTTTCCGTCATCGGAAACGGCGGTTATGCGCACATTAACTATCTGTCCCTCACCGCCGCGGCCTTCAAAGAATACAAGGCCGTCGATATCGGGCGAATCATAGCAGCTGCGGCCGATCCAAGTGCCGTCCTCGTCGTGGTCTGTGCATATTACGGGAAGCACCTTGCCGACGAGCGAGGCCGCGAAATCATCCATTATGCGCGCCTGAATATCCATTATGAGATCCGCACGGCGCTGAGCCTCCTCGAACGGAACATGCTCCATCTTTGCCGCCGGCGTGCCCTCCTCGGGAGAGAAGGGGAAAACGCCCGCACGCTCGATCTTTGCCTCGAGCAGGAAAGAGCACAGCTCCTCAAACTCGGCCTCGCCCTCGCCGGGAAGACCGGAGATGAGGCTCGTGCGCAGAACAAGTCCGGGGATGCGGCGGCGCAGAGCTTTGAAAAGCTCGCGTATATCGTCGCCGGTGCCGTGCCTGTTCATGGTCTTGAGTATTTTGTTATTAATATGCTGGATGGGGATATCCAGATATTTTACGATCTTGGGGTTTTGCGCTATCTCGTCGATGAGCTCGTCGTCAAATTGATCGGGATAGGTGTAGTGCAGTCTTATCCATTCAACTCCGTCTATCTCGCTTATCCTGCGGCAGAGCTCGGCAAGACATCGCTTGCCGTAAAGATCCGTTCCGTAACGCGTTATGTCCTGTGCGATGACGATGATCTCCTTGACGCCGTGAGAAGCGAGGTCACGCGCCTCCTCAACGACGTTTTCAATTTTTCTTGAGCGGTATCTGCCGCGTATATACGGTATCGCGCAGAAGGCGCAGAAGTTATCGCAGCCCTCGGCTATGCGCAGATACGCCCATGACGGGCCGGTGCTCACAACGCGTGGTATCTCATCCACCGGGGCGCTGTTGTCGGCAAAGATGCTGACGGGCTTTTCCTTAAAGACCGCGTCCGCCGCAGTAACGATATCGCCGAAGCTTCCGACGCCGAGTATCGCGTCAACCTCCGGCAGCTCATCGGTAACGGCGGCGCGATAGCGCTCGGTAAGGCAGCCGGTGACGATGATCTTGCCGAGCCTTCCCTCGGCCTTGAGCTTTGCCATTTCCAGAATGGTGTCTATCGCTTCGCTTTTTGCCGCGTCAATAAAGCCGCAGGTATTTATTATAACAGCGTCCGCTCCGTCGGGCGAGGGAGCAAGAGCATAGCCTGCCTCGCTGAGCAGATACAGCATCTGCTCGCTGTTGACAAGGTTTTTTGCACAGCCCAGAGAGATAAGGGCAATTGTCCTATCCATTCAATAATCACCTTGAGTATCAAATTCGTTCAGCGCATGTTTTATCTGCTCCCAGGAGTAGCCGCGCCGAAACAGCGCGTCCGAAACCTTTTTGACCTGCGCCCTGTCGCCGGGCTCACTCAGCCTTGCGCGGATAAACCGCTCAAGATACGCATCCTGCTCCGGCATTTGAAGCATCGCCTCGTCCCACATTTCGCGGGGAACGCCGTGATGCCGCAGCTCCTGCTTTATGCGCGCTGAGCCGTAGCCCTTGGCGGCATAATGCCGCACAACGCTTCCGGCGTATTCTGCGTCGTTAATCAGCCCCATACGGCACAGCCAGTCGGCGCAGGCCTCGGCGTTTTCGGGCGTTTCGCCCTTTTCAATGAGCCTTTTTCTAAGCTCCTCACGCGACATGGGGCGTGCGTTTATTATCCGCAGCGCCCGCGCCTTAGCCATTGCAAGACCGGATGCCGAGACAAGCTCGTTATATGCTTCCTCGTCGAAGTCCATGCCGGATCGGATAAAGCGCCCGGTTATGATGCCGAGTGTGGTTTTAAGCTCCGTGCCGTCGTCGAATATAAGCGTAAACCGCTCGGGCGAGGTCTGCTTTATCTCACGCAGCGTCACGCTGATTATCCTTCAAAATCATCGGCGGAAACGTCGATGGCGCGGCCTGCCGCCTGAGCGGCCTTGCGTGCCTGCGGACTCATGAGCTTGTACGCATTTTCGCGTATCTGCTGCTCGATATTCGCGCAGACCTCAGGATTGCAAAGCAGATATTCCTTTACCGCATCTCGACCCTGGATGCGCTGCTCGCCGACGGTGAACCACGCGCCGGCCTTGTCGATAATTTCAAGCTTGACGCCAAGATCGACGATCTCGCCGACCTTGGATATGCCCTCACCGTACATAATATCGAATTCCGCCTCCTTGAACGGGGGGGCGCACTTGTTCTTTATTACCTTTGCTCTCGTGCGGTTGCCTATCATTTCGCCGCCGACCTTGAGCGTTTCGATCCTGCGTACATCGATGCGTACCGAGGCATAGTATTTAAGCGCAAGACCGCCGGGTGTGGTCTCGGGGTTGCCGTACATTACGCCGATCTTCTGGCGCAGCTGGTTTATGAATATGACGGTGCAGCCGTTTTTCGAGATGCAGCCTGCCAGACGGCGCATGGCCTGCGACATAAGCCGCGCCAGCGCACCGACGACGGAGTCGCCCATCTCGCCCTCAAGCTCAATGCGCGGGATAAGTGCCGCGACGGAGTCGACAACGACGACGTCAACGGCGCTTGAGCGCACGAGGCTTTCGGTTATGTCCAGCGCCTGCTCTCCGGTATCGGGCTGCGAAATGAGCAGACTGTCGATATCAACGCCGAGTGCGCGGGCGTAAGCCGGCTCAAGGGCGTGCTCGACGTCGATATACGCGGCCTCACCGCCGGCCTTCTGAGCCGCCGCGACAACATGCAGCGCAAGCGTCGTTTTGCCCGATGCCTCGGGTCCGTATATCTCGATGATCCTTCCCTTTGGAACGCCGCCGATGCCGAGCGCGAGGTCGAGGGACAGCGAGCCTGTCGATAATGCCTCAACGTTCACGGGGATATCGTCGCCAAGGCGCATTATAGCACCCTTGCCGTAGTTTTTCTCTATCTGCGCGATGCAGGTCTCGAGAGCCTTTTTCTTATCGCCTGCCTGAGAGTGGGTGGATATGGGAGCCTTCTTTTTTTCAGCCATTTCTTTTACCTCGGTTTATATCAGAATTCGTTTTTCCATTTTCCGATTACGACGCGCTCAAAGCCGAGAGTGTCGTTGCGGCTCTCTACCGAAACGTATCCGGCCCTTAAGAGCATCAGCTTTACCTCGTCGGCTTGTCCCTCACCGACCTCGAACATCATAAGTCCGTTCGGACGGAGCGTTATCGTCCAGTATTTTATGATCGCCCTGTAGAAATCAAGGCCGTCCTCGCCGCCGTCGAGCGCCGTCATGGGCTCGTAATCGCGTACCGAGCAGTCAAGCTCAATGAGTTCAAAGGAGGGGATGTACGGCGGGTTTGAAACTATAACGTCAAAGCTGCCGATGCTCATTGGCGGCCACGTGGTCGCATCCGCATTCATGGGGATTATCCTTGACGTCAGCTTGTTATCTTTAATATTCTTCCGGCAGATCTCAAGCGCCGAGGGGCTTATGTCCGCTGCCACAACGCGTGCGGCGGGGAGCTCGTTTGCTATGGCGCAGGCTATGCAGCCGCTGCCGCAGCACAGATCGAGAACCCGGCCCTTCATACCGAAGCCCTTTATCGCGTCTATCGCAGCGTCAACGAGTATCTCCGTGTCCATACGCGGGATGAGAACGTCCGGCGTGACGGTCATGGGAAGCCCGTAAAATTCCCAGGAGCCGGCGATATACGCAAGCGGCTCACCCTGAAGACGGCGCCGGATCATGCCGTGCGTGCGCTCCTCGATCTCCGACGAGGTGTACAGATACATATCGCGCATGAGCTGCTCGGTCGTTTTGCCTGCTGCCGCTGCAAGGAGTATGCGGGCTTCAAGGCTGTAGGCCTCGACGCCGTTTTCTCTCAGCGCATTTCTGGCTGAGAAATAGATGTCATTATATGTTTTAGGCATTTTCCGTATCCTTAATTACCAGGCGTCGCTGCCTTTTTCTTCGGGGATGACGAGCTCAAGCGCACGGATGGCGCATCCTATCATCTCATCGTCGGGCTCGTTGGTCGTTATGCGCTGGAACTGCTTGCCCGGCCATGAGAGTATCGCAGAGCACAGATTGTCGTGCCTGCCGACCCAGCGGTTTAATTCGTAGCTCAGACCGACGATGAGCGGCAGTATGAGAAACTTCAGCCCCATGCGCAGCATAGTGTCCGAAACGTGGATGAACGAGCCCGCGATTATACTTATTATAATTACAACGAATATGAAGCTCGTTCCGCATCTGGGATGCAGCCTCGGCTGCGGACGCACGTTCTCGACCGTCAGCGGCAGACCCTTTTCATAGCAGAAGATGGTCTTGTGCTCGGCACCGTGATATGAAAACAGACGCTTCATATCCTTCATTTTCGAGCACAGTATCAAATAAATAAAGAAGATGACGAGCTTAAGTATGCCCTCAAGCAGCGTCCTCCAATAGAAATCGGACTTGACGGCAGGGAACAGCCCTACGATAAAGGTCGGCAGGAACAGGAACAAGAACAGCGAAAGTGCAATGCCCAGAACAACGGCAACGCCGATAACGAGCTTCTGCGCGGTCTCGTTTGAAAAGTGTTTTTCTATCCAAAGATCTATTTTGTCCGGCTCCTCCTGCATATCCTCGGGAAGCTGATCGGCCGAATACGACAGCGCCTTCACGCCGTTTACCATAGACGATATGAACGCCGCGACACCGCGGATGAGCGGCCAGCCGAGGATGGGGCTTTTCTCCTTCAGAGGGGTTACGGTTTCGACCTTTTCGACCATTTCGCCAGAACCGCGGCACACAATAGCGCGCTTATCGGGTCCGAGCATCATTATACCCTCGATGAGCGCCTGACCGCCGATGGAGGTCTTGAATTTCACCGAAGACTCAGTGTTTTTATCTGACATTTATCTACCTCAATTTTCTGACAGGGGTAAGCATATTTCGGCAATGCAGCCGCCGCCCTCGGCGTTTGCGATGCTGAGCCTTCCGCCGTGGCGCGATATGATTTCGTCGCACACGGCAAGCCCTATGCCGCTGCCGCGGTTTTTGCTGCTGCCCTTATAGAATCTGTTTTTGACAAACGGCAGCTCGCCGGCGGGTATGCCTTTGCCGTAGTCACGTATGCGGATGATGACGTTATCTTTCCTTAGCGCAAGCGTTATGTCAACCTTGCCTCCGTCTCCGCCGTGCTTTGCGGCGTTGTCCAGAAGATTCAGGAATACCTGCTTAAGGCGCTCCGGATCTCCGGATATGAGCGGGATATCATACTCCGGCGGCTCATAGCTTACCTCTATGCCGGCCTCGCTCATCAGCTTACCGTAGGTAAACAGCGAATCCTCAAGCTCGGCTGCGATATCCACAAGCTCCATGCGCAGATTGAATCTGCCGTCCTGTATGCGCGTAAACTCCAGAAGATCGGCCACCATGCCGGTGAGCCTTTCGGCCTCCTTGGAGATTATCTTGACGCCGCGCAGGGACTCATCCTTTATTGCGGGATCGTATTGCAGCGTTTCGCTCCAGCCGAGGATGGCTGTAAGCGGTGTGCGCAGCTCGTGTGATATCTGCGATATGAATTCTGCCGTCGCCTTATCCGAGCGCGCGATTTTTTCGGACATGATGTTTATATCGTCGGTGAGTCTGCCGATCTCATTATCGCCGACCGACGGCACCTGCGCACCGTAACTTCCGTCGGCAATGTGCTTTGCCGACTCACTCAGATCCTGTATGGGCTTTGATATGTAGTGGTCAAACCAGATGTTTACGAGAATGATATATGCCGCAATTATAACGGCTATTACGATTGCCGGAATTATAAGTTTATTGGCCGCAAAGGCGATAAGGCATGAGATGAGGATGACCGCCGCGATGCTTGATGCAAACAGCTGCCATTTAAGTTCTTTGAAAATCATCGGACACTTCCCGGGAAATAATTAAGATTTAATAGCCCCATTTGTAGCCGAAGCCCCAAACGGTCGTGAGAAATTCCGGTTCTGTGGGATCGGCCTCGATCTTCAGGCGCAGACGGCGGACATTAACGTCCACTGTTTTGAGCTCACCGGAAAAATCGTCTCCCCAAACGGCTCTGAGAATATCCTCGCGCGACATTGCCTTGCCGGGGTTTTCCATGAACAGCTTCATCAGCAGATATTCTATCTGTGTGAGCTTTAATCGCTTGCAGTCCTTTTCAAGGGTGCGGTTGCGTGTGTTGAGCAGGAAAGGACCGCTGGAAATCTCGTAGCTGGGCTTGTCGGATGTATCGCTGCCGAGACGGCGCACGAGCGCATCGACGCGGGCGGTGAGCTCAGCCGGGGAGAAGGGCTTTGTAACATAGTCGTCGGCACCCGTCATAAGACCCGTGACCTTGTCAATTTCCTGACTTTTTGCAGTCAGCATGATGATGCCGATCTTAGAGCCGGAGGCGCGGATGCGGCGGCAGACCTCAAAGCCGTCTATATCAGGGAGCATAACGTCCAGAAGCGCAAGGCTTATGTCGGGATTCTTTTCAAGCAGAGCCAAAGCGGTCATGCCGTTTTCAGCCTCGATAGGCTCATATCCGTTGCGGCGGAGGTTGATGACCACAAAACTGCGGATATTCGGTTCATCCTCAAGTACGAGTATCTTTTTCATGGTTTGGCCTCTTTCTTATAATTTTACATTGAAATATTGTAACATACAATTTTCAATTATGGTAGAGGTAAAGACAAAAAAATTGTAATCCAAGAACAAAAAATTACACAAATTCTTTGGCGCTGCACTTGAATAATGCGCTTTTATAGGTTATAATACTTTCGTTTTAATTTGCCGGTGTGATGGAATGGTAGACGTAGCGGATTCAAAATCCGCCGGGGGCGACTCCGTGTGGGTTCGAGTCCCACCACCGGTACCATTGAAAAGAGGCTGTTTTTTAGTAAAACGGCCTCTTTTTTTATTTTTATCCATTTTGAGCTCACGGAGCAGCCTCAAAACCAAATCCGTTATTATAAAAGCCCTCCTTCGCCCGAGCACGCTGTGCGTATCCGAAGGAGGGCCTGCTTGCCCGCTTGATTTTGTCATATTTCCTGCTCCGCCTGCTGCATACGCATGAGCGCGTAGCAGAGCTGAAGCTGCCGCACCTTGTGTATCTTCGTCTTATCGTAAATACGTTTCCGGTATGTATCGATCGTGCTGACCGCGCAGCCGAGCTGCTCTGCGCACTGACGGGTGCTGAGCCCTCTTGCCAGGGCGCAGCATATCTCAAGCTCCTTGGCGCTGAGCCGGGCATAGCCGATCAGGAAATTCTCATAATCCTTCGGATCAAGATCCTTTTTTCCGAGATAGGCCAGGCGGCGCACCTGTGCAAGGGAATTGTCGAGCTGCCCCTGCGTATCCTCGACCTGACTCTGCATATCCTCGACCTGCCCCCGGAGCTCCTGCTTCTCGGTTTCCAGATCGGTGATCGTCTGCTCATGGAAGCGCAGCTTCGCGGAGACAGGGCGCAGCTCGTCAAAGGTCATCTGCGCGCCGTCGCAGTTTTCCTTATTGAGCAGCTCAATGTCACGCATGACGGGACGCAGGTAGCGGCGGGTATAGTACAGGCAGCATACAGCGCCGAAAAATATCAGCAGCGTCAGCAGGCCGCCGATCTCCAGCGAGCGCTTGAGCATGATCCGGTTATAGTCGCCCTTGGGAAGCAGCACGCTCAGAGTGTGCTGCTCGGGATCCCCGTCGGCCGCCGAGAACGGCTTTGAAAGTCCGACAAAGGACAGCTCCGTCCCGGAGAAGAACGTAAGACCGTCCCGGCTGCCTGTTTCCGTCAGCAGCTCCTCCGGCACGAAGCAAAAGCCGCCGGAGGGATAGGTCACGAGCGCCTTCGGAATATCCGGCCCCTCCGTGCTCTCCGACAGGAGGCAGGCGAGACTGCCGATGCCGGAGGGCTGGACGTGGTGGGCGGAGAAATAGGTCTGGTTTATCTCAAAGCCGCACAGCCCGTACACCGTGCCGTCGGCTCCCAGCATGGGCACGGTCAGCAGCATCGCACGCTCCGAGGTACCGGGCAGGGTCAGCAGACTTGTCGTCCGGCAGCTGCGGTCAATGGGCGCCGATGCCGTATTCAGATGCCCGGCAAGCTCGGAAAACTCGGACAGCTCAAATTCCTGCGCCCACTTCCGGTGCGGCATCACGCCGTGACTGCGTCCGACGCCCGCCATGCCGCGGTAGAGCAGCAGATCGCTGGCAATGCGCGCAGAATTGCTCCGCTGAACGTACAGGCCGCCGCGGAACTCCTCGCCGCCGAGGGAGGTGTTGAGCACCACGAACGCGCCGGAGCAGTCCGCCTGCCGGACGTACTGACACAGAGGCTCGAGCATGGCCTCCTCCAGCCGCTCCATTGCGTCCGCGCTGCCGTCGAGAGCGGAAAGCTTCGAGGTCTGCCTCTGCACGATGGCGCTCATGTCCTCGGACAGATGCACGCCCATGACGGAGACATTGCGCCACATCGACTTCATGTCCGCCTCAAAGGCCTCCATGCGGAAGCTCAGCGAGGTGCACAGCTCCTCACGCGGGCTTTTGAGCTGATTAAAGAAGAACAGCCCGGCGATAAGCGCCGCCGCCAGAATAAGGCCCAGCGCGATCATATAGACCGTAAGGCGCTTTTTCATGGAGCGCCGTATATTATAAAATTCCGAAAGTGTGTATCTCGTCATGCCCCATATCCTCCGGGGAACGTTTTCATCTGCAGATCGAGCACAGCAGCGCCCATGTCTCCTCGGCCAGAGCGTCTGCATCCTCGCCGGCTGCGGCGCGGGCGGGCAGCTCCTGCTGCAGCTGCCGCAGAGCGTCGTACAGGGCGTTGACCCTGCCGTAGTAGCCCTCGAATCTCGGCTCGGACACGGGGGTATAGCTGTCGCGCATGGTTTTCAGCGCGGCGTAGAGCTGCCGGTAGCTTTCCGCAGGCTCCGGGAAGCTGTCATAGTCCTCGATATCGTCAAATGCGCCGCTGCGCACCGGCATATATCCGGTCTGCGCCACGAAGTCCAGGTTGCGCCCGGTCTCCGTCAGCCAGCGGACGAAGACAGCGGTGGCCTTCGCCTTCTGCTCGGTGGTCCTGTAGGCGCAAAGCCCGACGCCAGCCTGAGTCATCATAGCCTCGTGCCCGGCGGTCATCGGCATTGGCAGAACATGCAGGTTCATCGGCTCGCGTGTGCCGTCCCGATAGGTGACGGTGTCATTATAATAAAGTATCGCCGCCGAGGAGCCCAGACCGGCCAGCACCTCGCCGGTCATCACCTGCGTATTTGAGTACAGGTCGGACACCACAACATGTCCCTTTGCAAGGGCGCGGGCAAACTGCATCCAGCACTCCTTGAAAACGGGGTTATCGGTGTTATACCGGCCGTCCTCGGTGTACAGCTCGCCGCTGCCGCGCTCGAGGGCGCAAAGCTCCACGGCGCGGATGGGATAATCCAGCGCGCAGAAGGGCTTGCCGCCCGACCAGTCATAGTATTTTTCGGCGGTATCGTAAAAGCCCTCCCATGTGCCGAGGTCGCCGTATTCCGCGCCCGTATCGGCGGCGAAGCGGGCAAAGCCGCTGCCGTTGCACATGATAAGGTGCGTTGACTTGGAGATGGGAAACAGCAGCAGCCTGCCGTCCTGCGCGGTGCCGTCGTCCAGAAATCCGGGGACGAAGTCGGACAGCTCCTCATCCGTGAACCAGTCGTGCCAGTCCACGAGGTTTTCCTCGCCCAGCGCCGATGCGTCGCCGATGTGGCAGGTAAACAGGTCGGGCATCTCCTGCAGGTCGCCGCCGTTCTGGGCCTCCTTCAGAAAGCCGCCTATCTTCGACGCGCTGCTGAGGTTTGTGACCTGCACGCGGACGCCGCTTTCCATACCGACGGTGCGGTTAAACTCCTGAACAAGAAGATCCATCGGCGAGCCGGACTGCTCGCCGTAGACGTGCCAGAAATTTATCGTCACGGGCGTTTTATCCTCCGTCAGGGGTGTGTCTGCGCAGGCGCACAGGGCGAAAACAAGGGCTGCCGACAGCAGCAG
>URAL01000024.1 GCA_900545805.1 uncultured Eubacteriales bacterium
CGCGTTGCACTTGCTTGACTTTCTGCCGCTGTCAGCGAAGCTGACTGAGGGGTCGCACAGTTTCCACCGCAGTTTCGACGCCGGGCAACCGCAATCACCGAATCCGTAACAGCGTCCGTGCGCCACAAAAAAACCGGTCGGGGAGACCCCGACCGGCAGTGCGTTGTTTAATTACTTGGTTATCTGGAAGCTCCTCGTTACTGGGGACGCGAGGTAGTCGCCGCCGAGGGTCACGACCGTGACAACATAGCGTCCGGGCTCGGTCGGAAATTCGGTGGTGCTCTGATACGGCTTCAGATTGCTTTGAATGCCGGTGTACAGATAGTGCAGGCTCGACTGATCCTTGACAGTCACGTCGTTCTGCTGAAGCAGAGCGGGAGCCTTAGCAACCTCTTTGGCAGTTTCAACAGTCATCTTCTTGTCGAAATTCTCATTCATGACGATCTTCACGTTCTTGACGTTCATCAGGATGAGAACCGTGCCGCTTGCGTAGCCGGTATTGTAGTTCTTGTTTACGGCAATTGCGTATGCTTTGTAGAGACCGGCATGATCGGGCAGACCGACGCAAACCTTGGTGTCGTCGAACAACTCAGTCATTTTATCAAGGACAAAAAGGATGTTCTTGATAGAATCCAAGCTCGGGAGACCTAATTTGTCAAGCAGCCATTCAGCAGCTTGATTATCGCAGTATTTGAGTACTTTGTTAATGGCATCCTTGACCTCGGAAATCTTAATGCCTTCCTTGAGCTTGGCCTTAAGCGTTTCGCTCTCGTCTTCGCCCATTGCAATTTGTATTTCGCTGATCTTGTTAATGATAGCCTGCTGATCGTCAGTCAGCACGAGGTTGACAGAAGTCTCAAGGTTGGTGTTGATGCCTGTGAATACCTTGTATACATCAAGGTTGGGATCGTCCGGATCAAGAGTTACGCCGAGAGCTTCTTTGCTAAGGTCTTCTTCCACGCCTGCATATGCCTTGGTGAACATATTCATGCTGACCTTAACGTTTGCTTTCTTGACTATAACGGAAGCGGTAACGTTATTGCAGGGCTTGGAATTAGCATCGCCGCTGTAGGAAATGGTGATATCCTGCGGATTTTTCTCGTCGGCGTTGAGCTTGGCATCGGCAAGATCCTTGCCCTTATATTCGAACTTGAAGTTTTTGTAGGTAAGTGCGGTCTTATCAGTGGGAGTGGAAGCAGCCCAGTCAATGACGTTATTAAAGATGTCCTGCTTCATAGCATCCTTATCCATGTTGTAGGTGATGGATGCGTTTTCTTTGATAGCTATGTTGGTTGCAATGCGGTTGTCAGTAAAGCTGATATCTCCGGTCCACTCGAAGGGCTTGTACTGGTCGTTTCCTGCCCAGGTCAGCTCTATTTTGAAAGTGCCTTCTCCGAAAGGAGTGGTACCAACCTGTGTGTTATTAAGTGGTTTAAATCTGTCAGTTTTATCGGTGAGAGCTGCGTCATACTTAACAGTGATATTACTGGGAGCAAGGCTTTCATCGGAAGAGGTTACGAGCGCACGGATGGCGTCCTCAATTGCTGCGTAGTTGAGAGAAGCGTCATTGTTGAACACAAGGGAGACGCCCTCTTGGGGAACAGCAACGGTGAACGGAGCGGCCTCACGGCCAAGGAAGGTGATTTTGCAGGTTGCATCAACAACATCCCAAGAATACTTGCCATACTTATGCGTAAACTTTACCTCATAAGTTTTGTCTTCTTCAATGGAAGCATAAGTTTTGCCGAGAATTGTCGCACCCTCTAGTGCTACATAAACACCGGGAGAGAATTTGCGCCCTATGTCAACTTGGTCACGGGATTTGGGCGTAGACTGTGAAACATTAACGCAAGTATCAAATATAGTCTGATACAGTGTGTTATAGTCAACGCTTCCGTTTTTATAGGGGATTCTGATTTTAAATTCGCTGCCGTTGAGAACGATCTTCTCGCCGGACTTTGCAGCCGTCGTAGCGATTCCCGCTCTTGCCGAGTCGCCCCAATCCGCAAACACGGCCGGGGACACACCCGTGACCGATGCAAGCATCAGAACAGCAAGCAGCGAAGCGAGAAAACGCTTCAGATTGTATTTCTTCATGCTATGCCTCCATATAAAGATTTTATAAATTTTCATAGCCGAATTGTATATAAACAAGTTATAATGTTCAGCTAACCGACAACATAATAACAAATCGTTTACAAAAAATCAATTAAAATTTTGTCATTTTTCAATACTTTATTATGACAAAATGTACTGACCTGTAGAAGCATTGAAACTGCTGAAAAAGTTGCGATCAGCGCCCGGAATCGCAGAATTTACCCTTGAAATGCCGCGCAAAAAGTCATATAATATGACACAAATTTTTAGCAGATATAGAATTGAAGTCTAATGCTGTACTCTCAGTCTAAGGAATAAAAAAGAAATGACCCATCCTGACGGATAGGTCATTTTTTGGTGCGAGAGAGGAGACTTGAACCCGCGCTGCGGCGCGGGGCCGCCTCGGGTTGAAACGTGCCGCCGGCACGTTTCCAAGAGCCCTCGGGAGTTCAAGTCTCCTTTTTGATAAAAAAAGAAACAGCCCATCCTGACGGATAAGCTGTTTTCTTTTTTGGTGCGAGAGAGGAGACTTGAACTCCCACGTCGGTTGACACACGCCCCTCAAACGTGCCTGTCTACCTGTTCCAGCACTCTCGCGAATTGCTCTTTCTCAAGGGCAAGAGTTATTATAGCAGAGAAACGGAGAATGTCAAGGATTAATTTCAAATTTGCTCACCTTTCTTGCATACACGGCCGTATAAGCTATGCACAGCAGCAGGGAGGCGAGCATGAGCTCGCCGCCATACCGCGGCTGCACGAGATAATAGCGCATGAAGTACGCGTAGTAGCAGTGCAGCGACGCAAGCTCGGCAAATACCGGCACCGGCGCAAAGCTCAGGTCCGACGCGGCCAGCACCAGCGCCAGTACTCCGGGGATGAAGAAATAGCGGTCGTGCATGTGCGGAAGCAGATAGGGGATGCCCATGGCGAGGATCATCGCAAAGCCGAGAATAACTCGGTCGCTGAGCCTTCTGCGCAGCAGCACCGCCGCGGCATAAACCGCCGCAACGAGCAGAAACGCCGCGATTATCAGGGCTTTCGCGCTGCCCGACGTGTCGCCCTGCCATGAGAACATGCTCGTAAACGACGGCGCGTTATAGTTCATTGCGTCGCCCACCGTGCCCGCCTGCGAAAAGTACAGCGTCAGCGTATCCAACAGCGGCGCGCCCGCAATGACCGCCGGCAGCATGAAAACAACATATGCGGCAGGGAATACGAGAAGCTGCCGCCACTTTATTTTTTTCGCAAGCAGCAGAATGAAAAACACTGGTATCACGAAAACCGCCTGCAATTTGAACGCAAGGCAGGCGGCAAGCGATATCATTGCGCCCGTGCCTCTGCCGCTCATGCCGAGGTACAGAGCGTAAATGCCGAAGAAGGCGTAAATGCTGTCGCACTGCCCCCAGTACGCGCCGTTTGCAACGACCGTGGGGAGGTACAGCACGGCGAGAAATACGCCGAGCAGCCGCGCCCTTGAAGCCGTGTACAGCGACAGGAGCTTCATACAGCTCCACGCCAGAAGCACGTCAAACAGCACCGACAGCGCCTTTATCATATACAGCTCCGGGATATCAAAGTACGAAAACGCCGCGAGAAAGTACATGTACGGCGGATTATAATTTCCCGGGAAGAAGGCCAGCGCCTTAAAGCCGCCGTTATCGCGGAAAAACTGCGTCCACGGTGCGAGGAAGGTAGTGTAGTCGTCGCTTTCAATATTAAAATAAACTGCGCGGATGACCATCGCCGCGGCGCAGAGAACGAGCGCACAGATAAGCAGCGGCCTGTCGCTCAAAATGCCTCCGCGCCGTAAAAGGAGCATTGCCAGAGCAAAAATGACTATGAGCGATATAACGGTGAAAAAGCTCATTTTACCTCCGTTTCGTACAAAAAAGGCGGCCATCGATTATGACAGCCGCCGAAAAATTCATTTTTCACAAAATATTTCTTGACATAGCTATATATACAATGATAGAATAGCTTGCTATGTTATCTTGTGGTGAAACGACTGGCACCCCAGTGTTTACATTCACAATATACCATCAACCAAACGTAAATACAACACCTATGTGAGCAAAACAAACAACTCACCCGGGCGTTCTTAATTACGATTAAGGAGTGTGTACGAATGCCAAAAGACGTTCTCTACGGCAAAACCCTCAGAAAGAGCTTCGCACGGTATGAAGAGATTCAGGACATGCCCAATCTGCTGGAGATCCAGAAGAAGAGCTACAAATGGTTTCTCGATACCGGCCTGCGCGAGGTGTTCAGGGACACCGACGCGGTGACCGACTATTCCGGAAATCTTGAGCTGAGCTTTGTGGATTATTCCATGGACGAGAAGCCCAAGTACACGGAGGAGGAGTGCAAGGCACGCGATGCGACGTATGCCGCGCCTCTGAAGGTCAGCGTGCGTCTGCGCAATCTCGAAACTGAGGAGATCAAGGAGCAGGAGATCTTCATGGGCGATTTTCCGCTCATGACGGCCGGCGGTACGTTTATCATAAACGGCGCCGAGCGCGTTATCGTCTCCCAGATCGTCCGCAGCCCCGGCGTGTACTATGACAAGACCACCGACCGCAGCATGACGAGCATCTACGCCGCAACGGTCATCCCGTATCACGGCGCATGGCTCGAGTACGAGACCGACGCAAACGACACGTTCTATGTCCGCATAGATAAAAACCGCAAGCTTCCCATCACATGGTTCCTCAAGGCCATGGGCAAGTATGACGAGTCAAGGCCAGAAACCTGGCTTTCCTGCACACCCGACCCGATCATAGGCGCGACCACCAACGAGCGCCTGAAGGAGATCTTCGGCGAGGATGAGCGCATCACCGTCACAATAGATAAGGACACCACCACCAGCCGTGACGAGTGCCTTATGGAGATCTACCGCAAGCTGCGCCCCGGCGATCCCCCCACGGTCGAAAGCGCCGAGTCCCTGCTCGACGGACTGTTCTTTGACCGCCGCCGCTACGACATTTCCAATGTCGGCCGCTATAAGTTCAATAAGAAGCTCGCTCTGCGCGGCAGAATAAACGGATTTACCCTGGCAATGCCGGTAGCCGATCCCTCCACGGGCGAGATCATCGCCGACGCGGGAGAGGTCGTGTCTCACGACGTGGTCGAAAAGATCGACGCTGCCGGCGTTATCGAGGTCTATCTCGATGTTGACGGCAAGACCGTCAAGGTATTTTCCAACGGCATGGTTCCCCTGCAGAGCATGGTCGATATCGACCCCGCAGAGCTCGGCATCAAGGAAAAGGTTCGCGGCATAGTCCTCAAGAGCCTTATGCAGCAGTACTCCGGCGACGCTCTCAAGGAAGCTATCCTCGAGAATATCGACGTGCTTATTCCAAAGCATATCGTTGTTGACGATATGTTTGCCTCGGTAAACTACCTCAACTGCCTTGCCTACGGCATCGGCGAGAAGGACGATATCGACCACCTCGGCAACCGCCGCGTACGCTGCGTCGGCGAGCTGCTGCAAAATCAGTTCCGCATCGGCTTTTCCCGTATGGAGCGTGTTATCCGTGAGCGCATGACCCTTCAGGATCTTGATATCGTAACGCCTCAGAGCCTTATAAATATCCGTCCCGTGACGGCGGCAATAAAGGAGTTTTTCGGCTCAAGCCCCCTGTCGCAGTTCATGGATCAGACAAACCCCCTGTCCGAGCTCACTCATAAGCGCCGTATGTCGGCTCTCGGCCCCGGCGGCCTGAGCCGTGAGAGAGCATCCTTCGACGTCCGCGACGTTCACTACAGCCACTACGGCCGCCTGTGCCCGATCGAGACCCCCGAAGGTCCCAACATCGGCCTTATATCATATCTTGCATCCTACGCGAGAGCAAATGAGTACGGATTCCTCGTCGCACCGTTCCAGAAGGTCGAAAAGGGAACCTGCCGCGTCACCGATCAGGTGGATTACCTGACCGCAGACATGGAGGACAACTACATCGTCGCTCCCGCGACCGAGCCACGTGACGAGAACGGCTGCCTTATCAATAAGCGTATAACCTGCCGTCACCGCGATGAGATCGTCGAGGTCGACCGCGAAAGAGTCGATTATATCGACATCAGCCCCCGAATGATGGTATCCATTGCGACCGCAATGATCCCGTTCCTTGAAAACGACGACGCAAACCGTGCGCTTATGGGCGCGAACATGCAGCGTCAGGCGGTTCCTCTCATGGTAACTCAGGCGCCTATCGTCGCTACGGGTATCGAGCACAAGTGCGCTATCGACTCAGGTGTTGTAGTCCTTGCAGAGGGCGACGGCGAGGTCGTTCGCTCCGACGCTCAGAACATCACCATCAAGTACGATGACGGGGAGATCACAAACTACAAGCTCATCAAATTTGCCCGTTCCAACCAGGGTACCTGCGTAAACCAGAGGCCTGTCGTCTCTCTCGGAGAGCGTGTGCATGAGGGCGACGTCATCGCAGACGGCCCGAGCACCAAGGACGGCGAGATATCCCTCGGCAAGAACATCCTCGTCGGCTTCATGACCTGGGAGGGCTACAACTACGAGGATGCTATTCTGCTTAACGAGCGCCTTGTCATGGAGGACGTGTTCACATCCATCCACGTCGAGGAGTACGAGTGCGACGCACGCGATACCAAGCTCGGACCCGAGGAGATCACCCGCGACATCCCCGGCGTAGGCGACGATGCGCTCAAATATCTCGACGAGCGCGGCATAATTACCGTCGGCGCGGAGGTTCGTGCCGGTGATATCCTTGTCGGCAAGGTCACCCCTAAGGGCGAGACCGATCTGACGGCTGAGGAGAGATTGCTTCGTGCGATCTTCGGCGAAAAAGCGAGAGAAGTGCGCGATACCTCACTTAAAGTTCCGCACGGCGAGAGCGGCATAATAGTCGATGTCAAGGTCTTCACCCGCGAAAACGGCGACGAGATGAGCCCCGGCGTAAATCAGGTCGTTCGCGTATACATTGCTCAGAAGCGTAAGATCTCCGTCGGCGATAAGATGGCAGGCCGCCACGGCAACAAGGGCGTTGTTTCCCGTATTCTCCCGCGTGAGGATATGCCGTATCTGCCCGACGGTACTCCGCTTGATATAGTCCTCAATCCCCTGGGCGTTCCGTCACGTATGAATATCGGTCAGGTTCTTGAGGTTCATCTCGGCTACGCCGCTCAGGCGCTCGGCTGGAAGGTAGCAACGCCTATCTTCAACGGTGCAAACGAGTCAACCATCCGCGATACTCTGCGTCAGGCAGGTCTGCGAGAGGACGGCAAGAGCGTCCTGTACGACGGCCGCACGGGCGAAAAATTCGATAACGACGTTACCGTCGGCTGGGTATACTTCCTTAAGCTGCACCACCTGGTCGATGATAAGATTCACGCCCGCAGCACCGGCCCCTACAGCCTTGTTACGCAGCAGCCTCTCGGCGGCAAGGCTCAGTTCGGCGGCCAGCGCTTCGGCGAAATGGAGGTTTGGGCTCTCGAGGCTTACGGCGCGGCATATACTCTGCAGGAGATACTCACCGTTAAGTCCGACGATGTCACCGGACGTGTGCGTACCTACGAGAGTATTGTTAAGGGCAACAATATTCCTCAGCCCGGCGTTCCCGAATCATTCAAGGTACTCGTTAAGGAGCTTCAGTCCCTGTGTCTTGATATCCGCGTGCTGGATAAGGACGGTCAGGAGATCGAGCTAAAGGATGATGATGAGGATGAGTTCATTCCCAAGATGAAGGACGAGATGTATGACACTATGTCCGATGATGAGGATATCGAGGCCGAGGGCTACACGATCGAGGACATTCCCGAGTCCGATGATGACGATTTCGGCTTCATGTCCGATGATGATTACAGTGAGGAGGATGAATAATAATGAGTTTTACACCGTTTGACGCCATCAAAATAGGTATTGCCTCCCCTGAAATGATACTCTCATGGTCCTCCGGTGAGGTCACCAAGCCCGAGACCATCAACTACCGCACCCTCAAGCCTGAGCGCGACGGTCTTTTCTGCGAGCGCATATTCGGACCGACCAAGGACTGGGAGTGCCACTGCGGCAAATACAAGAAGATCAGCTACAAGGGCAAGATCTGCGACCGCTGCGGTGTTGAGGTCACAAAGAGCAAGGTCCGCCGCGAGCGCATGGGTCATATAGAGCTGGCAGCTCCCGTTTCGCATATCTGGTACTTCAAGGGCATCCCCAGCCGCATGGGACTGCTGCTCGACCTCACTCCGAGAGTGCTCGAGAAGGTTTTGTACTTTGCAAATTATATAGTTACCGATCCCGGCTTTACTCCGCTGGAAAAGTGCCAGATACTCACCGAAAAAGAGTACCGCGACATGCGCGAGAAGTACGAGGATGATTTCGATGCCGGTATGGGCGCCGAAGCTATAAAAAAGCTACTGCAGCAGATCGACTGCGAGCAGCTTTCCGCTCAGCTCAGAGAGGAGCTGGCGAACGCCTCCGGTCAGAAGAAGGCAAAGCTCGTCAAGCGCCTTGAGGTCGTTGAGGCCTTCCGACAGAGCGGCAACAAGCCCGAGTGGATGATAATCGACATTCTGCCGGTCATCCCGCCCGAAATCCGCCCCATGGTACAGCTTGACGGCGGCCGCTTTGCCACAAGCGACCTCAACGATCTGTACCGCCGTGTAATTAACCGCAATAACCGCCTGAAGAGACTTATCCAGCTCAACGCGCCCGACATCATCGTGCGCAACGAAAAGCGCATGCTTCAGGAAGCCGTCGATGCGCTTATCGACAACGGCCGCCGCGGCAGAGCCGTCACCGGCGCAAACTCACGTGCCCTCAAGTCCTTGTCGGATATGCTCAAGGGTAAGCAGGGACGCTTCCGTCAGAACCTGCTCGGCAAGCGTGTAGACTACTCCGGCCGAAGTGTTATCGTTGTCGGACCCGACCTTAAGATCTATCAGTGCGGGGTTCCCAAGGAAATGGCTATCGAGCTGTTCCGTCCCTTCGTGATGAAGAAGCTCGTCGAGGACGGCGTTGCCAACAACATTAAATCCGCAAAGAAAATGGTCGATAAGCAGCGCACAGAAGTTTGGGATGCGCTTGAGGTTGTCATTAAAGAGCACCCCGTGCTCCTCAACCGTGCGCCTACGCTGCACCGTCTCGGCATTCAGGCGTTTGAGCCCATTCTTGTCGAGGGACGTGCGCTCAAGCTGCATCCGCTGGTGTGTACAGCGTATAACGCCGACTTCGACGGCGACCAGATGGCCATCCACGTTCCGCTGTCAGCGGAGGCACAGGCTGAGGCTCGAATCCTCATGCTCTCGGCAAATAACCTTCTGCGACCGCAGGATGGCCACCCCGTAACCGTTCCTACGCAGGATATGATCCTCGGCTCCTACTATTTGACCATGAAGCGCATCGGCAAGGCCGAAAAGGGCGCGGAGCATGTCTTCGTGACCGACCCCGGCGATACGGAGCTCCCCGCAAACGAGATCGTCGACGGCGATGAATTTGTCGAGGCGGAGGCTCGGGCAGCAGCCGAGGGCGGCAAGGCTCCGTCCTACAAACCCCTGCTCATATACCGTGATTCCAGCGAGGCTGTTATGGCATACAGCCAGGGAGAGGTCGGCCTGCATGCGCCTATCCTCGTTCGCGTGACCAAGACCTTTGGAGGCGTGGAAAGATCAAAGCTCATCGAGAGCACTGTCGGCCGGATCATCTTCAACGAAAAGATCCCTCAGGATCTCGGCTATGTCGACAGAACCGATCCGGAGTCAGCATTCGATCACGAGATAGGCTTCCAGGTCGGCAAAAAGCAGCTCGGAGATATCATCGACCGCTGCATCAAAAAGCATGATTTCACCATTTCCGCAGAGGTGCTTGACGGCATCAAGGCGATGGGCTATAAGTATTCAACCAAGGGTGCTATCACGATTTCCATCGCCGATATGACCGTTCCCGATGCGAAAAAGACCCTGATAAACGAGACCGAGGATAAGGTCCTCGCAATAGAGCGTCAGTTCAAGCGCGGCTTTATCACCGATGATGAGCGCTATCGCCTTGTCGTTTCCGAATGGGAAAAAACCACCAAGGACGTCACCAGCGCGCTGCAGAACTGTCTGGATACCTACAATCCTATTTACATGATGGCGAACTCCGGTGCCCGCGGCTCCATGAATCAGATCCGTCAGCTTGCCGGTATGCGCGGCCTTATGGCCAACACCTCCGGTAAGACCATAGAGATCCCTATTAAGGCAAACTTCCGTGAAGGCCTGAGCGTTCTGGAGTACTTCATCTCCTCCCGAGGCGCTCGTAAGGGCCTGGCCGATACTGCGCTTCGTACCGCGGACTCAGGTTACCTCACACGCCGAATGGTTGACGTCTGCCAGGACGTTATCATCCGTGAGAATGACTGCGGAACTCACGACGGCGTTTGGGCGTCGGCTGTCTACGACAAGGGTCAGCTCGTCCAGTCCTTCGGTACCAGCATCCACGGAAGATTCCCGGCGATTCCCATCTGCGATCCGCAGACAGGCGAGGTGCTGTTTGATACCGACCATATGCTCATGCCGGCAGATGCCGAGATTCTTGAAGCTCACGGCATAGAGCGTGTGCTTATCCGCAGCGTCCTGTCCTGCGAGGCTCGCACCGGCGTGTGCGCACGCTGCTACGGTATAAACCTTGCCATCGGCCAGCCCGTCAGTGCAGGAGAAGCGGTCGGCGTCATCGCGGCTCAGTCTATCGGCGAACCCGGTACTCAGCTTACCATGCGTACTTTCCACACCGGCGGCGTAGCCGGCGACGATATCACCCAGGGTCTTCCCCGTGTCGAGGAGCTGTTCGAGGCCCGCAAGCCCAAGAAAATGGCGGTTCTTGCGGAGATATCCGGCACGATCTCCATTGAAGAGACTAAGAAGGGCGCTTTGTTTGCGATAAGCGTCATCAGTGAGGAGGAGGGCGATACAAGAGTATACACCGTGCCTCACTCGGCAGGAATCCTGGTCAAGAACGGTGACCACGTTGATAAGGGTCAGGAGCTCACCAGCGGCGCGCTCAGCCCGCACGATGTCCTGCGTATCCGCGGCATTGACGACGATCAGTACGGCCACCCCGGTGTCCGCACCTATATCATCCAGGAGGTTCAGAAGGTCTACCGTCAGCAGGGCGTTGATATCAACGATAAGCATATCGAGATCATCGTCCGCCAGATGATGCGCAAGGTCAAGATAGAGGAGTCCGGCAGCACCGACCTGCTCTCCGGTGCAACAGTCGATATCGGCGAGCTCAAGGCGGCAAACCGCAAGATCGAGGAGCGCATCGAGGCAGGCGAGGAGGGCCTGAGCAAGGCTACCTATACCCAGCTTCTTATGGGTATCACCAAGGCCTCCCTTGCGACCGAGAGCTTCCTTTCGGCAGCGTCCTTCCAGGAGACCACAAAGGTTCTTACCGAGGCCGCCATCAAGGGCAAGGTCGATCACCTTGTCGGGCTTAAGGAAAACGTCATCATCGGTAAGCTCATCCCGGCAGGTACAGGACTTTCCATGTACCGCGACTTCGAGGAGAAGACCGACGATACCGTCACCGACGATCCTGCGCAGTACGTCGATCTCTCCGCCCTCGTCGGCAAGACCAACGCACTCTAAGCCAATAGATAAAAAAGAAGCCGTCCAGTGGACGGCTTCTTTAGCAGGCTGCAAAATCTCGTCAATGCACAAAGCGTTGCCGAGATTTTTTACGACCGGGGTGATTTTTTGCGCGCTTCACGCTTCACAGCAGCGCATTATCATTGCAGCAGCTTCCGCGCGTGTTATAGAACTGTTTGGCTTAAAACAGCCATCGGAATATCCGTATATTATCCCGGAGGATGCAGCCCAACTAACGGCAGAACTTGCGTAATGGCTTACGCTGTGGATATCTGCAAAGCTGAAATCCTCACCGCCGCAGGACGGTGCGCCCGCAAAGCGATACAGCATTGCGGCCGCCTCCTGACGGCTGACATTTGCGTCAGGGAGGAAGCTGCCGTCGGAGCAGCCGGTGATGATACCTCGGTCGTATGCCCATGCGACTGCACTTGAGTACCAGGCGGATGAAGAAACATCGGCAAACGACGCAGTCTCAGCAACTGAGGGGCTTCCTGACAGCCGATAGAGCACACAGGCGAACATGGCACGCGACATATTCAGATTCGGCGCGAAGACTGAGCCGCCGATACCGCACATAATGCCGCCTAAATCATTATACGCAGCAGCCTCAGCGTACCATTCATCACCATTGATATCTGCAAAAAGACCGTTAAGGTCAGGCTTTTCAACCTTGGATGTCATATAATCGTCGGGGAGAGTGTGCATCCATGCGATGCACGTTTCCGCATAGTGCGCGGAAATTATCGGCGATATGTTTGCTATAAGGGTCGCTGCAATGTCCGGGTTCTTTACCACGAATTTTGTGAGCCTTGTGAGCAGGACACTTAACGCCGTGCGAAGACCCTGCGCGTCAAAATCAGTGATACCGGCCTCGTTGAGGCTTTCAAAAAACAGCTCCTCAACCGTTTTGTATGCCCTGCTCGACTGGACATCGGAAGCGTCATATCCGCTTATGATATTAAAAAGATTATCCTTCAGCTTTTGACCGAATATTTTGAATAATAACTCATAGTCAAACTGCTTTCTGTCAAATATAACTGCCAGCACTTCGGCAAGGCTGTCCTGAACGTTTTCGGAATAATCCTCGCGGGAAGAGACAAAGTCTGTGATCATAGCGTCTGTGAACATCTTATAATATTGCTTTTGCGTCATTTTGCTGCCGGAAAAGGCTCTGAAGCTGCCGTCTTTAGCAGATCTTATGCCGATGTACTTGAAATCGTCTATGGAATAGCTGCCGCCGTTATTCGGAATGGTATCAAACTCATCGACCATTGCAGCCTTGAGCTCGTTATAGTCGGAATCGCCCTTAGTTGGATATGTGTGATCAACACCGTATCGCGAAAAGCCCCACTGATTGAAAACCACATATGTAACGAGGTCATTTTCGTTAACAATATTGTGTATGTTGCCGTATAAGAGCGCGTCGGTATCCTTTGCGGTAGTGCCCATTGGCGTCTCAAAGCAGTAGCAGTAGAGATCATGACGCATAAGCTTCGCGGGACCGAGGTCATATCCGCGGTCGAGCTGTGCAGCGGCCATATTTGCTACCGCTGCCGAACGACTGTAGCCGGCCATCCAAACCTTTACGGGGCCACTGATGCCATTCTCGGAGATGAACTGCTTAAGATAGCCTAGAACCTGTTCGCTTGCCAGCGAGAAGCCCTCATGGTCTCCCGATGAACCGACTACGGCGTTTCCGCCCCATTCTCTGCGGTAGAAATTTCCGCGGATGCCGACGGCTATGAGCGTATAATCATTATAGTTATCCTTGACGCTTTTGCTGGCGGCGCAAACGCCGATGGAGTTCATTTCTGGCTTTTTGCCGAACCATTCGTTTGAAGAAATATTTTCAAAGCCGCATTGCTGCATCATGGATACGAAGTTTCTATCCTCATCACTGCGCGTTTGGGCGTCTTTGCTCGAAAACGCGGCGAGTGCAAGCGCAAGCGATGCCTCTGCAAGGTCCTGCCTGTAAATATAGCCGCTCTTGTCAAAATAATTGTCGCTGTACGAAAAATAGGTCTCATAGTCATGAGTGTTTTCGCTGCCATGGCCTGAGCAATACCGCACTGTGCCACTTATTTCGCCGTCGGCATACGCAGCAGGGAATAAAGAGACAAGCATTATCAGCGCAAGCAGCATGCTTAACGTTCTTTTCAACATTGTGTGAGCTCCTTTTAGTTCTTTCTCAATATAATTGCAATAATTATATCAGTAAAGCGAAAATCAGTAAAGCGAAAATTTAACCATTACAAAAGTGGCACATGTGTCGAAAAAATTAATAATTAATTTAATAATTAATAAAGTGAACATATAAAATTCAAAAACATGGCTCGTTTTTGTGTAAAAAAATCTTGACTGAATTTGTGTAATATGCTACAATTTCAATCTGTGTGGGTTTAGTGCGCCCAAAAGCGAAAAATCCACGCAAAAACCTTGAATTTCAAGGAATTTTTCAAGAAAGGAGAAATGAAAATTGCCTACGTTTAACCAGCTGGTGAGAAAAGGCAGAGAGAAGTCGACCTACAAGTCCAACTCCCCCGCAATGCAGAAGGGTCTCAACACCCTGAAGAATTGCGAGACCGACCTGAGCTCCCCTCAGAAGAGAGGCGTCTGCACCGCAGTTCGTACCTCCACCCCCAAGAAGCCTAACTCGGCACTGCGTAAGATCGCCCGTGTGCGTCTGACCAACGGTTACGAAGTCACCGCTTACATTCCCGGTGTCGGCCACAACCTTCAGGAGCATAGCGTTGTTATGATCCGCGGCGGCCGTGTCAAGGACCTCCCCGGTGTTCGTTACCACATCATTCGCGGCACTCTCGACGCTCAGGGCGTCACGGGTCGTATGCAGGCTCGCTCCAAGTACGGCGCGAAGAGACCCAAGGCTGCAAAGAAGTAATTATCCCAACAAGCAAATTTTTGCCCTGTTGTCTACTATATATTAGACCTCGGGGCGCAGACGGAATGGCTCAGCACCATTCCGAGTACCTGTGAAGTCATTTTTTAATGAAGGAGGGAAGCACAGTGCCCAGAAGAGGTAATGTTCCCAAAAGAGAAATTTTACCCGATCCTATGTACAATAGTGTTCTGGTGACAAAGCTCATCAACGCTATCATGCTGGACGGCAAAAAGGGTGTTGCTCAGAAGGTCGTTTACGACGCTTTTGACATCATCAAGGAAAAGACCGGCAAGGAGCCGCTTGACGCCTTTACCGAAGCCATGAACAACATCATGCCCAGCCTCGAAGTCAAGGCTCGCCGTGTCGGCGGTGCAACTTATCAGGTTCCTATCGAAGTAAGACCCGCACGCCGTCAGACTCTCGGTCTTCGCTGGCTGGTCGGCTATGCCCGCAAGCGCGGCGAGAAGACCATGAAGGAGCGTCTGGCAGGCGAGATTATGGATGCCTGCAACAACCTCGGCGCATCTGTCAAGAAGCGCGAGGATACCCACAAGATGGCAGACTCCAACAAGGCCTTCGCACACTTCAGATGGTAATCCTATCAGGAGAAGATTATGCCAAGACAGTATTCACTTGAAAAAACAAGAAACATCGGTATCATGGCCCACATCGACGCCGGCAAAACTACGACTACCGAGCGTATTCTGTACTATACCGGCGTAAACTACAAGATCGGCGAGACCCATGAAGGCACCGCGACCATGGACTGGATGGAGCAGGAGCAGGAGAGAGGCATAACCATCACCTCCGCGGCTACTACCTGTCACTGGCGCGATACCCGCATCAATATCATTGATACTCCGGGTCACGTTGACTTTACCGTTGAGGTCGAGCGTTCGCTCCGTGTACTCGACGGATGTGTGACAGTACTGTGTGCCAAGGGCGGCGTTGAGCCGCAGTCCGAAACGGTTTGGAGACAGGCTGATCATTACAACGTACCGCGTATGATATACGTCAACAAGATGGATATCATGGGCGCGGACTTCTTTCATGTTCTCGAAATGGTGCATGACAGACTCAAATGTAATGCAGTTCCCATCCAGCTCCCGATCGGCGCCGAAGCGGATTTCCGAGGCATAATCGATCTCGTAGAGATGAATGCCCGCATTTATTATGACGATCTCGGCAATGATATGCGTACCGAGGAGATTCCGGAGGATATGCGTGATCTCGCTGAGGAATATCACGTAAAAATGCTGGAGGCCATCTCTGACTTCGACGACGAGATAATGATGCTTTATCTCGAAGGCGAGGAAGTTCCGCAGGATATGATTCGTGCGGCCATCAGAAAGGCGACTTGCGCCGTTAAGATGGTTCCCGTGGTCTGCGGCACATCTTATAAAAACAAAGGCGTGCAGAAGCTGCTCGATGCTATTGTTGAGTACATGCCCTCACCGCTGGATATTCCCGCTATTAGCGGTACAAACCCCAAGACAGATGAGGAGGAGACCCGTGAGGCATCCGACGATGCTCCGTTCTCCGCACTCGCGTTCAAGATCATGACCGACCCCTTTGTCGGACGCCTGAGCTTCTTCCGTGTCTATTCGGGCATCGTTGAGGCGGGCAAGACGGTTCTGAACTCGTCTAAGGGTCAGCGCGAGCGTATCGGCAGGATCCTGCTGATGCACGCAAACCACAGAGAGGATCTTTCCGTTGCGTATTCCGGCGATATAGCTGCCGCGGTCGGACTTAAAAACACCACCACGGGCGATACGCTCTGCGACGAAAAGCATCCGATCATACTTGAATCCATGGAGTTCCCCGAGCCTGTCATCCGCGTCGCTATTGAGCCCAAGACCAAGGCCGGTCAGGAGAAGATGGCTATCGCGCTTCAGAAGCTTGCCGAGGAGGATCCCACATTCAAGACCTACACCGACGCAGAGTCGGGTCAGACCATAATCGCCGGTATGGGCGAGCTTCATCTTGAGATTATCGTTGACAGACTTCTGCGCGAGTTCAAGGTCGAGGCTAACGTCGGCAAGCCGCAGGTATCTTATAAAGAGACCATCACGCGTGAGGCGACCGTCGATACCCGCTATGCCCGTCAGACGGGCGGTAAGGGTCAGTTTGCACATTGCAAAATCACAGTTGAACCCAATGAGTCCGGCAAGGGCTATGAGTTTATCAACAAGATCACCGGCGGCGCTATCCCCAAGGAGTATATTCCCTGTGTCGATCAGGGTATTCAGGGCGCAATGCAGTCGGGTGTGCTTGCGGGCTATCAGGTCGTGGATGTGAAGGTAACGCTCATTGACGGCTCGTACCACGAGGTTGATTCGTCGGAAATGGCGTTCAAGATCTGCGGCAGTATGGCATTCAAGGAAGCCTGCGAGAAGGCAGGCCCCACTCTGCTTGAACCTATTATGAAGGTCGTCGTAACGGCTCCCGATGAGTATATGGGCGACGTTATGGGCGATATAAATGCAAGACGCGGACAGATCGTCGGCTCGGACATCAGAAACGGTGCCGCAGTCATCGAGGCGAACGTTCCTCTTGCATCCATGTTCGGCTACGCGACCGATCTGAGAAGCAAAACACAGGGTCGTGCAACCTACAGCATGGAACCCAGCCATTATGTTGAGCTGCCGAAGAATCTCCAGGAGACTCTTCGCGGCACACGCAAGGGCTGATAAACCATATAAGCAATTTAATCAAATCATCTATTAATTTCACGGAGGTTATTATTATGGCAAAGCAGCAATTCGACAGATCCCTGCCCCACGTCAATATCGGCACCATCGGTCACATTGACCACGGCAAGACCACCCTGACCGCAGCTATCACCAAGTATCTGTCCCTGTTCGGCGACGCAGAGTATACCGATTACTCTTCCATCGACAAGGCTCCCGAAGAGAGAGAGCGCGGCATTACCATCAACACCGCACACGTCGAGTACAAGACCGCACATCGTCATTACGCACACGTTGACTGCCCGGGTCACGCTGACTATATCAAGAACATGATCACCGGCGCAGCTCAGATGGACGGCGCTATCCTCGTTATCGCAGCATCCGACGGCCCCATGGCTCAGACCCGTGAGCACCTCCTGCTCGCCCGTCAGGTTAACGTTCCTTCCGTCCTCGTATTCCTGAACAAGTGCGATCAGGTCGACGACGAAGAGCTCCTCGAGCTCGTCGAGATGGAAGTCCGCGAGCTGCTCGACTTCTACGGCTTCCCCGGAGATGATACCCCCATCATTCGCGGCTCCGCTCTTAACGCACTCGTTTGCGAGTCCAAGGACCCCAATGCTCCCGAGTATGCATGCATCAAGGAGCTCATGGACGCAGTTGATACCTGGATCCCCACTCCCGACCGTAAGGCAGACCAGCCGTTCCTTATGCCCATCGAGGACGTATTCACCATCTCCGGCCGCGGCACTGTTACCACCGGCCGTGTAGAGCGTGGCCGCGTTAAGGTTGGCGACAAGGTTCAGATCGTAGGTCTGAAGGACGAGATCACCGAGACCACCGTTACCGGTACCGAGATGTTCCACAAGATCCTTGAGTACGCAGAGGCTGGCGACAATGTCGGTACTCTTCTCCGCGGTATCGCAAAGAAGGACGTAGAGCGCGGCCAGGTTCTGGCAGCTCCCGGCTCCATCAAGCCCCACACCAAGTTCGTTGGCCAGGTTTACGTTCTGTCCAAGGACGAAGGCGGCCGTCACACCCCGTTCTTCAACAACTACCGTCCCCAGTTCTACTTCCGTACCACCGACGTTACCGGCGTCATCACCCTGCCCGAAGGCACCGAGATGTGCATGCCCGGCGATAACGTCGACATGAAGGTCGAGCTCATCACCCCGATCGCAATCGAAAAGGGCCTGCGCTTCGCTATCCGTGAGGGTGGCCGCACTGTCGGCTCCGGCGTTGTTATCGAGGTCGAGGAGTAATTTCCGAAACCGGCTGAACTGACAAGTTCGTTTATCGTTTAATCGTTTAACAGACAAGCCATGAAGCTTTTGCTTCATGGCTTGTTTTCTACCGTATACCGTGCATAAAGCCGCCGATCTCGGCCGAGTGGATATCTCCGCCGATGACACGTGTTCCCTTGACGTACAAGGTGGCGTAAACCGTGCTGTCACAGCCATTGTAGTTTGTTACCGTGTATGTAAACTGCCTGCACTCAAGACCGGCATAGGATGCAAAGTCATAGCCCTGACGCGTCTGCATGTCGGCATATTCGCTAACTGCGCCTTCAAAGGTCTTTGGCAGCAGGACGCAGTGCTCCTCCTCGCTGTCTGGATCGAGCTCCCAGCCGTAGGAGGCGAGATACTTCTCACGCCCCTTGAGCTGTGATACATCAAGCATGTCGCCGGTGCTGAGCAGACTTCGCGGAGACGAGCACAGCACTACCGCGGCCGACAGAATAACGCCGAGCATGAGCAGCAGCGCGACCGCACGCCTTTTCGTCAGCTTTAAACTTTTCGTAAACATATTCGTATATTAACCTTTTCCTATTCAAAAAATCATTACTTTATGTTATAATTAATTTATATTTAATTCTATGTGGAACAGGGTGCAGATATGCCGCTTATGCGACTTGACAAGCTGCTTTCCGAGTGCACGGTGCTCTCTCGAAGCCAACTCAGGCAGATAATAAAAAACGGAAGCGTCAGTGTAGACGGAGCTGCCGTTACGTCTCCCGAGTATAAGGTAGACAGTGACACTGCGCGTGTCGAGCTTAACGGAAAGCAAGTAAGCTATGAGAGGTTTTGCTACTATATGCTCAATAAGCCGGCCGGCATACTGTCCGCTACCGATGATAAAAAGCAGAAAACCGTAATTGACCTTTTTCCGGCGGCAATTAGGAAGAAAAATCTGTTTCCGGTCGGCAGACTGGATAAGGACACCACGGGTCTTCTCATAATAACCAATGACGGAGATTTCGCCCACAGGGTCATTTCACCCAAATCCGAGATTGTGAAGACCTATCACGCCGTAACGGAAGGCTGCGTTGACGATGCCGATATCGAGGCTTTTCGGCAGGGAATAGTACTCGCAGACGGAACCCGGTGCCTCCCGGCGGAGCTTGAAAAGCTTCCCGACGGCAGCTGCCTTGTGCATGTTATGGAGGGGAAATACCATCAGGTAAAGCGTATGCTCGCCTCGCGCGGAAAGCCCGTAACGGCGCTCAAACGCCTGTCGATAGGCGGCCTTGAGTTGGATAAAAGCCTTCTGCCGGGCGAATTTCGTCAATTGACTGAAAAAGAGTTGTGCAGTGTGAATAAGAAAAAATAACAAAAAATCGACGTCATATTTGGTGCTTTTATCAAAACAATTATGCGTTTTTTTGAAAAACGCACAAAAACAATGCGATTTTCTATTGAAAAACGCACAAAAAAGTATTATCATGTAGAAAGTGTTGAATATTATCTATCGTTAAAATACCCATATGCTTCAGGGGAGGTAAAAAGACGATGTCCAGCAGAATTTTTCAGAGCGTGATAATGCAGATAAAAGAAGCAACCGACAGATGTATTGGCATCATTGACGATCAGGGCTTTGTCATCACATGCAGCGAGCTGCCGATGATAGGCTCAAGGCTCGATGATTTTTCGAGCATGAATTACGATTTTTCCGAGCCTGTGCTTGTAAGCGGTATGCGGACATATAAGGTGCTCAGCAACAGCAGCGGCAAGTTTGACTATGCCGTGTTCGTCGAGGGCTGCGACGATATGGCGCGTGTTACGTGCATGATGGCGGCCGTTGCCTTTAACGAGGCAAAGATGAATTATGAGGAAAAGTACAATAAGGCGGCTTTTCTTAAAAATATTATTTCCGACAACATCCTTCCCGGCGATGTTTACGTCAGAACCAAGGAGCTGCACTTTGCTCCGGATGTTCCGCGTGCGCTGCTGCTTGTGCGTCAGGTTGAGCGCTCGGACGTTGCCAGCGTCGAGGTGCTCCAGAGTCTTTTCCCCGATAAGCAGCATGATTTTGTCATAAGCATAAACGAGAGCGACATCGTCGTCATAAAAGAACTCCCCGGAGGCGATAACAGCGCCGAAATAAAGGCTATCGCCGAGAGCATAGAGACTGTGCTGCGCAACGAGCTGCAAATTAAATGCATCATCGGAATCGGAACGACTGCGCGGCATCTGCGCGAGCTTGCCGATCGCTATAAGGAAGCACAGATCGCTATCGATGTCGGCAGAGTCTTCGATTCCGAAAAGACAATAATAAGCTACGAAAATCTCGGCATCGGCCGTATTATATATCAGCTGCCCACAACGCTTTGCGAGATGTTCCTGAATGAAGTATTCAAGAAAAACCCGCTCGAGACACTTGATGAGGATACGCTTGAGACGATAAATAAATTCTTTGAGAATAACCTTAATGTCTCAGAGACCAGCCGCAAGCTGTATGTCCACCGCAACACGCTCGTATACCGCCTTGAGAAGATCAAGAAGATAACGGGCCTTGACCTGCGGGAGTTTGACCATGCCATCGTCTTCAAGGTGGCAATGATGGTCAAGCAGTATCTTGACTCAGTAAACAGCAACGGGCGCTAAAATTCGCGGGAGGAGAATCCCCAAAATCCTCAGGAGGAAAATGGCACATGGTTCAGATGAACAATGTAACAATGGTCTACGACAACAGCGATGTTGCAGCGCTTGATGATTTCAGCCTCACTATAAACGAGGGTGAATTTGCGTTTCTTGTCGGCCCGTCCGGCTCAGGCAAAACGACAATCATAAAGCTGCTGACCGGTGAGATAATGGCATCGGAGGGTCAGGTTATTGTAAACGGCTTCGATATGAATAAGCTCAAGCGCCGCAAGATGCCGCAGATGAGAAGAACTCTCGGCGTTATCTTTCAGGACTTCAGGCTTATCGACAAGATGACGGTGTATGATAATGTTGCGTTTGCGATGCGCGTTGTCGGAGCGGCGAATAAAGAGATAAAGGATCGCGTACCACGCGTTTTGGAGCTTGTCGGCCTTGAAGGACGCGAAAAGCGCCTCCCGGCAGAGCTTTCCGGCGGTGAGCAGCAGCGTGTCGCCATAGCGCGCGCCCTGGTCAACAATCCGACCATGATAATAGCCGACGAGCCGACCGGCAACCTTGATCCCGTGCGCAGTCTTGAGCTTATGCTCCTGCTTGAGAAGATAAACGAGATGGGTACCACGATCCTCGTGGTAACTCACGAAAAGGAGCTGGTCAACGCCTTCTCAAAGCGCGTTATCGCGATTGACGGCGGCCATCTTATCAGCGACGGAATGGACGGGTACTACAGTTATGAAGTTGAATAGATACGGATATCTTATAGGTGAGGGCTTCCGGAATATCTTCACCCACGGCTTTATGTCCTTTGCCTCAGTAACGATAATAATTGCCTGCCTTATAGTAATGGGCAGCTTTACGCTTCTTGATATAAACGTTAATCAGATAGTTGAGGATATAGGCAATCAAAATCAGATTCTTGCCTATGTTGACGAGGACATGACCGCGCAGGAGGCAACTGCGCAGATACAGACAAAGCTTGAGGCGCTCGATAATGTTGCAAGCGTCGATTTTGTCAGCCGCAGTGAAGCACGGCAGAACTTTCTTGAAAAGTATGACAAAAGTCTTATGGAGGGGCTCGACGACGAGGTTTTTCGCCACCGCTTTGTTATACAACTCGTTGACCTCAGCCAGATGGACGTTACAAAGACGGCTATAGAGAATGTTGATGGTATAGTCAAGGTCAATGCTCCCACGGAGTTTGCCGATAAATTTATTTCCGTGCGCAACGTAATAAGCGTCGTATCGCTTGTGCTTATTGCGATTCTCGGCTTTGTTTCTCTGTTTATAATGAGCAATACCATAAAGCTTGCGACATACGGACGGCGCGAGGAGATAGCCATCATGAAAATGGTCGGCGCGTCAAACAGCTTTATTCGCTGTCCCTTCGTCATCGAAGGCTTGGTTTTGGGTATTGTCGGCGGCGGACTTGCATTCCTTGCTCAGTGGGGCCTGTATAAGGCGCTTGAGACCAAGGTTGCGCAGAGCCTGGCGATATCCTTTGTGCAGATCGTACCGTTTACCGACGTTTGGGCGATAGTGCTCGGCGCATTTATGGCAGTCGGTATTCTCGTCGGCGCAGTCGGCGGCGTCATAGCGATCAGAAATTACCTCAAGGTGTGATAAAAAGCATGAACAGAAGACTTGTTGTATCCATATTGGCTATGATACTCGTGCTTACCATGATACTAAGCCTTGTGCTCGCGGTTATCCCCGTAAGCGCGGATGGCTTGGAGCAATGTCCTTACAAGGAGATTGCTATGGAGCAGTATGCCGATAAAAACCTGAATTAGTATTATATATGCTTGACTGGCGGCCGTTTCGGCTGCCAGTCAAACGTACTGTTAAGTGCTGTAAAACAAAAGGAGAGACCGGATGGAAAAACGCTCACAACGTGATTTCGGCAGAAAATTCAAGCTTGTTCATCTTATAATAGTAGCTCTCGTCGTTATGGTCGTAACAGCCGCGGCGACGTACATCATAACGATCGGAGGCTTTAGCGCTCAGAAGTATTTTGAGGACGCCAAGGCATATGTCGAGATCGAAAAGATCATAAATGAAAATTATATAGGAGACGTCAATGACGATACGCTCTATAACGCCGCGGCGTCCGCCATGGTGCGCAGCATCGACGATAAGTGGAGCTACTATATGAGCCCCGAGGAATACGCCGCGTATAAGCTGTCCTCGTCAAATGAATATGCCGGCATCGGAGTTAGCGTTAAGCTCAACGACAAGGGCAAATTTGAGATATTTGCCGTCGAGGACGGAACGCCTGCCGCAACTGCCGGGCTGAATGTAGGACAGACCATAGTTTCGGTTGACGGACAGGCGACAGAGGGCATGTCGACAACGGAGCTTCAGGAGCTTATCCGTTCAAAGCTTAATAAGAATTTTCCCATGGTCGTCGCGGACGAAAAGGGAAATGAATCAAGCGTAACAATATCCTGCGAGGTCATATATAAAAACCCGATATCCTCAAAAATGCTTGAGAATAACATCGGCTATATCAAGATTGCAAACTTTGAAGCCGGAAGCAGCGAGGGCACCATAGGAGCCATTGAAAAGCTCACGGCCGAAGGAGCAAAGTCATTTATATTTGACGTTCGTGATAATCCCGGAGGTTTGGTAAGCGAGCTAGTTTCACTTTTGGATTATCTTCTCCCGGACGGCGATCTGTTCGTGAGCGTGGATAAGGCAGGCAAGGAAACGGTCAAGACCTCCGATAAGGTCTGCCTCAGCGCAAAAATGGCAGTTCTTGTCAATGAAAACAGCTATAGCGCGGCGGAGTTTTTCGCAGCCGCGCTTCAGGAATATGACTGGGCTACGATAGTCGGCGAGCACACAACCGGAAAGGCGAGAAGCCAGGTCACGATAGAGCTGTCAAACGGCGGTGCGATACACATTTCGACCAATAAGTATCTCACGCCGAAGCGTGTCGACCTCGCTGAAGCGGGCGGCATAAAGCCCGATATCGAGGCGCACAACACCGAAAAGGACACAAAGGTCCAGCTCAACGCGGCGATAAAAGCCCTGAGCTGAGAGTTATGAAGTATAAAATTAAAGGAGAGCTTAGTAATGGCTACCGAAAACAGATTTAAAATGAGTCAGGAGCGCCTTGACGCGCTCAAAGAGGAGCTTCTGTATCTTGAAACCGATAGAGCAAAGGAGGTTGCCGAGCAAATCAAGGAAGCGCGCAGCTTCGGCGACCTTTCGGAAAACAGCGAATATGACGAGGCAAAAACCGAGCAGGGCAAGCTCTATTCCAGGATAGCCGAGCTCAAAAGCCTCATAGAGAATGCAGAGATTGTCGAGAAGGTCGATACCGGTATGCGTAAGGGTGCCGTTACCCTTGGCAGCCGCGTCAGGGTCCGTGACATTGAGGACGGCTATGAGGAGGAGTATATCATCGTCGGCTCCCAGGAGGCAAATCCCATGGAGGGAAAAGTCTCAGATGATTCACCCTTTGGCCACGGTCTGTACGGCCATGTCGCCGGCGAGAAGATCACCGTGGACGCTCCGGCCGGTGAATTGCATTTTGAGATACTCTCAGTAGAAAACAATTAAGAGGACATAATATGAGTGAGAATAAGACCAATGAGACAGCAGCCACCGAGCAGGAGCTCAGCGAGCTGCTGCAGATAAGACGGGATAAGCTCAAGACTCTGCAGGAGGAGGGGAGAGACCCATTTACTCAGACCCGCTTTGCCAGAAGCGCGTACTCGGATGAGATAAAGGCGGATTTTGACGCATTAGATGGTAAGACAGTCAAGGTCGCAGGCCGCATTATGTCCAAGCGCGGCATGGGTAAGGCAATATTCTGCCACATAAAGGACGATCATGGCAGCATTCAGCTGTACATCCGCAAGGATGCCGTCTCCGAGCAGGAGTTTGCCGACTTCCGCAAGTATGATATCGGCGATATCATCGGTGTTTCGGGCTTTGTTTTCAAGACCAAGACAGAAGAGATATCCGTCCATGTCGAAGCCGTAACGCTGCTTTCAAAGAGCCTGAGACCGCTGCCGGAGAAGTTCCACGGCATGACGAGCACTGAGCTAAAATACCGTCAGCGCTATGTCGACCTCATCATGAGCGACGACAGCCGCCGGAACTTCGAGATACGCTCGAAGTTCATAAGCTATGTCCGTTCTTTCCTTGACGGCAGAGGCTATATGGAGGTCGAGACGCCCGTACTTAACACAATTTCCGGCGGCGCGACCGCACGTCCGTTCATAACCCATCATAATACGCTGGACATCGATATGTTCCTGCGTATCGCAACCGAGCTTAACCTCAAGCGCCTTATAGTCGGCGGAATCGAGCGCGTCTACGAGATCGGCCGCATCTTCCGTAACGAGGGCATGGACACAAAACATAACCCCGAGTTCACTACTGTTGAGCTTTACCAGTCCTATGCCGATTTTAATGACATGATGGACTTGTTTGAGGAGCTGCTGTCCGGCGCCGCCATGAAGATACTCGGCACCTATAAGTGCACTTGGCAGGGCTGTGATATCGACCTCACCCCCGGCTGGGAGCGACTGACCATGGCCGAGGCGGTCAAGAAATACGTCGGTGTTGACTTCATGGCGATCGAAGACGATGCCGAGGCGGTTGCCGCCGCGAAGGCAGCCGGAGTCGATATGGATAAGGTCGAGCCCACCTGGGGTCACGCCCTGTACGAGAGCTTTGACCAGCTTGTCGAGGAAAAGCTCATTCAGCCGACCTTCATAACCATGCACCCGGTCGACGTATCGCCTCTTGCAAAGCGTTCGCCCAAGGATTCGCGCCTGACCGAGCGTTTCGAGCTGTTCATCTGCCGCAGCGAGATGGGCAACGCTTTCTCCGAGCTCAATGATCCTATCGACCAGAAGCAGCGCTTCCTCAAGCAGGTTGAGCTTCGCGCCAAGGGCGACGACGAGGCAGGAATGATGGACGATGACTTCATAAACGCGCTCGAATACGGTATGCCTCCCACGGGCGGCCTCGGTATCGGCATCGACCGCTGCGTCATGCTTCTGACCGGCGCAAGCTCCATCCGCGACGTAATTCTGTTCCCGACAATGAAACCTTTGGACAAGGATAAGACCGAAAAGGCCGAGACCAAGGCGGAAGAAAAGTCCGTTGAAGCGGCTCCTATCGTCGAAGAAAAAATTGATTTTTCCAATGTGGAGATCGAGCCGCTGTTCCAGGATCAGGTGGATTTTGACACCTTCTCCAAGAGCGATTTCCGTGCCG